>JAQUOK010000212.1 GCA_028717165.1 Victivallaceae bacterium
AAGTTCTTTCGGGAATATAAGAAGGAATGTTCTTTTTCTATTTCTCATTGAAACGGTTAAAATGATATAATATCATTGTTCGAAGAAGTGAAATTTTCTGTTGGATAGATGTGAAAGCTCGTCTCTCTCTTCAAACGCCATTACTTTTTCACGGTAAAGGCTGTATTCATAAATTGAATTTTTCATTTTTTATTTCTCCTTGCTTGCGTTAGAAATAAAAAAACTCCGCCTCGGGTAGAAACGGAGTTTAACGGGTTGCCTGATGTTGTTTGTAACACTAATTTTCCTCAAGTTCACGCAGAAATTCCCGGCAACAGGCGTGTCCGGAATTTTCCAGCATCAGTTCAGTACCTTCATCTCCACAATATGGACATTGAAGCCATTCCGGAAATTCCGGTTCGTCCGATATGGTTTCCTCAAAATAATCAATAGCCGGTTGCATTGTCTGCCTCCACTTGCTGTCTGTCGAGAATAAAATCACAGGCCTTTTGCGCGGCTCCGGCAGCAAAAACCAACAGGCGTTTGTCGTTTTTCAGCCTTGAAAGCCAGCCCCGAATGTAAGCCGTAGAATTGTCAATAGTCCGGTTTGCAATCCCGGCCTCCCCGCAAAGAAACGCCGCCCCCATTTCAGCGACGAGTTCCTCTTCCGAGTAAACTTTGGAACCGAAAGCCGCCGCTTGAGTAACACCTTTACGGTTTAATCGCGACTCATGACCGGTGGAATGCACCAGTTCATGGAAGAGAGTTGAATACAGTTCCTCATCCGAACTGAAGGAATGTTTTGAAGGCATATTGATTTGGTCTTGACGCGGAATATAACACGCCCTGCCGGTATCATAACATATTTCCGGATGGTCAGGCATGTTTCTCACAATATATTCTGCCTCTTCAATCGGATTGAACTGGCCGTTGATTTGCCAGGGAATATATTTGGAGGCGATACCATCACATTGTCCGACATTGAACACATAGTAAAATCTGAGCATGGGAACCAGTTCAATTTTACCTTCGTCATTTCTGATGACATTTCCGTCTTCATCTTTTTTCTCCAGCCATTTGTAGAAAACGACCAGATGGGCTTTTTCGTCCTTTATAACCGAACCTTTCAGGCGTTTTACCTGCTTGAAAGTCAAAAAATACGGCAATTCGTATTTCAATCCTGAAAGCAGCAGCAGATTAATGCCGCGATACGGCTTTTTAGTTATCAGATTGCGTGGCGGCCAGGATGAAGCCCAGGGCTGATGCCAGGGAACAATCCCTTTTTCGAGTTTTGCAACAATGATGCTGGTGATTTTTTCATAAACCGAGTTCATGATGAACCTCCGGATTTGTGGCATAACGTTAAAACATCCTATATGTCGCAGCTTATGCCTGTTATTAGTACAGGGAAAAACGTCAAAGAACTTTTGACGTTCTTTGTTAATGGGAGCTTTGGGGAACGAATTACCCAGGAGTTGAAGACTGTAAGGGACAAGTCGTTTCCCCGTTGGGGTATGGAGTTAGTTTGTAACTCTGAAAGTTGTACATTCCGAAAGCGTGCGGGGTTTGAAATGCAAATCCCGCTCAATGGTCAACCAATACGGCAGCTTGACGTTTTCCAGTTCTTCCAGGGATACATAGCCGAACTCATCCTTAAACATCCCGGTTACATAGCTGAAGGCGAGTTTGGTTTCCGGGTCATATTCCAGCATGAACCAGGTTTGACTGCCGACCGGGTTAAAAAACTTTGCCGGCACAAACGGGTCTTTTACTTTTTCCTGCGATCTCAGGGGATAAGGTTTCATCACTGCGATGAATTCTTCTGTTATCAGTTTCATTTGTATTGTCCTTTCGCTTTGGTTTACGGGCATAAAAAAAGCGCCAGGAATGGCGCTTGCGTTTCCGATATTGGCTTGAGTTTTACATTTTAATTCACCTCCCGAATCAGTTGTTGTGAGGGGTTATTTCTAATGGTTATTAAAGAGAGAAATAATCAGAAAAAACTGTTGCCAGATGTTTTTGAAGATGGCTTATTTTTCATAATTGTCTTATTTCAAGCAAATTACATTTTCAAAGAGCGTTCTTGGAAGCCGGTTCAGGCATTAGAAAAAACTTTTAAGGGTGAAATACCTTATTTTAGCGGAGAGTTCCGACTGTCAAGATGTCTTGTTCTGTTGATTTTTACTTTGCCTGTCATTGCCTACGGACGAACCGTATTGCGATGAAAAACAAACTTGACTTTCGTGATTAATCCTTCAGTTTTGCGTTTTATCGTGCCGGAGCATTGACAAAACAATGGGTACTAAAAGCCGGAAACGGATTTCGGCTGTATGTATTTCTGAGGGATGTAAATAATTTTGGTAAGTTTAAGGTTGTAAAATAAAGGCATTTTGCCTTATAAACAAACTTGTGATTTTATTGGAAATTTAGGCGGCAACCGGATTTAATTTCCGGGCAAGAAATTGCAATACTTCCGGGTCTTGAAACAGTCTTCCCATTATTTCATTAACTTGCATTTTCTTTGACTCATCAGTTAAAGTCAACTGCATTTCTTCTTCATTCAGCGGTAATGAACAGGTTTTACAGAACCGGTTGGTGGTTTCGTTTAGTGTTCCACAACGTAAACACTTAATTGGTTTCAGTAACTGTTTCTGCGGTTTCTTTTCTGCTTCAATGCCATTTGCCCTCAAAATAGCCTCATCAGTATCTTTTCCGCTCATATGAACATAAATTGCAGCCATATCGCTTCCCTGTGTCCAGCCGAAATATTGTTTCATTGCCGCCTCGCTCATTATTCCCGCCAACTGCGTTGCCCTTGAATGACGCAGTAAATGTGGATATACACGCTTATTTATACCTGCTCTTCTGGCAGCTCTTTTCAGGATAGCCGCAATTCTGTTATAGCATAAAAATTCACCTTGTGGATTATACCACAAAAAGGCGTCCGGCTGGTTGTTCAGCGGGTGATTGTTAAGCCATTGCTGTAAGTATGGGGAACTTGAGATCACCAATATTTTTCGTGCTCCGGTCTTTCCAGTAATCGATAATCTCGCCCCGTGTTTTTCAAAAGAAATATGCTTTATTTTCATTAAACCTATTTCTGAAACCCGTGCTCCAGACTCAGCCAATACGCTTATCAGAGCTTTGTCCCGGATATTGCCGCACGCTCGGATTAATTCTTTAAACTCATTTTCTGATAAAAGTTCTTCAGGCATTTTTTGATTTTTCTTTGACATAGCGAGCGAAATCCAGCGTACTTCCGGCGGGTATTCGTTTCCATTGGTGATACCACGCAGAAAACAATAGAATTTTCGTACAGAAATTTTAAAACATCTTTTAGTTGCTGCAGCAAGTTCAGACTGTTCTATTTTACCAACAACTTTCCGTATGTCTGATTCTTCCGCTTCTTTTACGGATTTGTTCAAAAGCAAACATAATTTTTTAACGTCAAGCATATAACGGCTTAGCTTGGCAGTTCCGATGCCGTTGCTTAGAAGATAATCGTTAAATTGGATAATCAGTTTTTTATCTCCTGAAGAAATTTTGGGGTGCTGTTTTATTAATTCAAGCTGCCGTTCCAGTATTCTTTTATAATTATGTAAGTCCATTTTATTATTACGTGACAATTCATAAAAAGGATACTTCCATTTTTATTGGAGATTCCCAACTGTTTCCAATCCTTCATCTAAAAGGAAACGTTGAACTTTTCGGTAACGTCTCAGGAAGACGAAATGAAAAAATTCAAGTTCCTTTCCGACGTGAATTTGTCATTTATGAAGAAATAAAGATGCTGATATTTATATATTTTTCGGTTGTTTTTCGGAAGGTATTTCAGGGGGGATTAAATACAATATGTAATATTGTGGGAAAATCATGCCGGATAAAAAAGAAAAGTCATATCAAATCAAAAAGTTTTTCCCATAAATTTTTTCAGGATCAGTTTCTTATATGATTCAAAACTTATGATACCATTGCAGCGTCATATTTAAAAGTTGTAAATTTTGTTGCGTTTTCGTCTAAAATGCCGACATATCGGGCATAATCATAACCTTGGGTATCTACCAGCACCTCTACCCGTTCTTTTTCAAGAACAATTCTCCACCATTGGCTTCCGGATAAATTGGCGTTATAAAAATCATTCCAGCATTCAAAGCTGTCTGTAAGCACTTTTTGAGTTCCCACCATTTTACGCAGTTCTTTTGGAGAAATTTCTTCAGTAATGTTTTCCTTCACCTCCTCCAAACTGCACGGTTTCCTTGCGAACAGATAAACTTCTTCATCTACCATATTTTATTACCTCCCTTTTACCTTCTTGAAATGTTTGAGAAGGGGATAATTCATGGTTCTTAATCTCCACATAATCCTTAATGTCAATTGCCGCTTTCGGGATGGTAATGGTTCTTTGTCCGTTAGTTTTGTTAACCCTGACCTTTGCGATATATGTCTTTATTTTTTCCATACTATATTTATAGTATTTATAGTATTTAAATGTTTTGGTTGAGCGAATTATTCGACAAGTTCAAGTGAGTCTTAAAAATCCGGGAAGACATAAAAGCGAAATTACATTGATTGAATAATTTCTTCCACAAACTTTTTCTGGATCAGTTTTTTATATGATTCAAAATTTATGATGCCATTGCAGGTAAGCCACCAAAGTATTTCCCTTACTGTCTTTTCTGGTTCCATTTTCTTTCTTCTCAGATAAGAATAAGGATTATTTAAACCTTTCTTCTCATATTTCAGAGCTTCTTAAGAAATACCCTATAAACTCTATGGCTATTATTCCTTAACGAATTTATCCGGTCATAAGAAATCGGTGGTTCTTCTTCATTTTCACTAACACTATTGGCCAATAAGCGGACGGCATTATTAACTGCAGTCGTATTCCGATTGCAGAGTTTGCTTAAACGAGTCAGAGTTAATGGATATTTATAGCAATCTTTCGTTCCGTATAACTCTCGGTAATAATATCTTATCTTCTCCAGAACCAAGTCTAAAAAACGCTGTTGGCGTTTGTCAAGCTCTTCCACAATTCCGCTTCTTATCCATGTTCTTTTTGTGATTACGACATCACCTCCATTTCCCCGGCGGGTAGTAAGGCACAGAAAAATCAGCCTTCAAACAAATCATGGTTATCCCGGGTATATTGACGTTCGGAAATTTGTTCAAGGGTCTCATTCAAGGTTTCCTCGAAATCATCGAGTTTACCTGTGACTTCTTCAAATTTGTTTAACAAATTCTCCAAGCCCTTGAAAAACTCCAGCGCCAAGTCTTCATATTTAGTTTCATTTTCCATAACTCTAGAATGACAACAGCTTTAAAATAGACGCTCACGAATCTATACAATTTTTGGCGGTTGCCTAAGCAACTGTTCGCAAATCTTAGTCCCCTCAGGTGTGAGCTTATAAAGTTTTGAGCTTCGCAGTTTCGTATATCCGGAAACCCTGATCAACTGTGCTTTCAAAAGATAGCTCATCGCATAGTGGGTCTGGCTGAGAGTGATAGGATAAACCCGGCTTAACCTTTTCCGGATAGCGGCCAGAGTTATCCCGTTTTCACAGTAACCTTTAATAAAGAACATTTCCTTTAAAACAAGTTTTCGGGTTTTTCCGGCAATGACCACGGCGTATTTGTTCCAGTTAAACTCACTGTCTATTGGCGGAATTTTAATAGTGAATACCCGTTCCACCAACTGTCGTCCGTAATCCGTAAGGTAATAAATCCTGCCGGTAAACTGCTGCGGAGTTAAGCATTCGGCGATGCCTCGCTCGATAAATTCACGCATCAATCTTGAAATATCACCAAAAGCTATTTTCCGGTTGAACTTTCCGGCTTCCCGTAAAAGTTCTGTTGGAGTCATCGGTTTTGACATTGCCAGTAATGCCGCCTGCTTCTGAACTCCCCAACTTACCCATTTTACATCTGTTTTCTTTACCACTTTACAGTAGGAAAAAAAGATGATTAAATATAGTTTCTTACGACTCTATAGTGAAATTTGAGATTTTTTCCAATAACTCAGCAACTTTATTTATAAATTCAAGACGGATAGAAATGGATATGACTAAAGGGAAGCAACGTCTGCTGAAAGTACCGCAGAACTTATCAATGATTGTAATTTTGGTTTAGCTTATATTTAACCTCAATAGATCG
>JAQUOK010000213.1 GCA_028717165.1 Victivallaceae bacterium
TGCTGGCGCATTTCACGATTCGCTCGCTAATGCATCAGGCCGCTTTGAAGGCTTCTTGCGATCCTGACTCTTTGTCATTTACCGGTGCAGTTCGAGTCGTATGCCGCAAAATTATTGCGGCACATTTTCCCCCTCCGGCCTGCTCAGATTAAAAGACTTCGCAAAGAAATTATTGACGAAATTGCTCAGCACAAAGTGGTGGCCAGTCGCGGCCTGTGCCGTGAACGCGCAGTCAAGCGAAAGATGAAAAATTGGCAAATCAAAAAAGATTTTTCAACCAAAGTCGCCCAGAACAAACCTATTATTCGCATTAAATGAGCAGTATTGGACTTAACTCTAATTATTTAAAAGGGGGTTCAGTAACGACTAATTTACCGAATAAAGTAGCAGAGGTGGCGCGAATTATCCTCACTTTGACTAATTCGCCTCTTTGCGTATTTTTGTCCGGTTCGAATACTACAACTTTGAAAGTCCCGGTTTTACCGGACCAGCGTTTATCATTACGGCGGCTGGGGCCTTCAACCAATACTTCCTGTATTGAACCGATACAGTTTTTATTGTGAACCGCAGTGTAATCGTGAAGCTCCCTGAGCAGGATCTGATTCCGTTCTTCTTTTACGTCCCGGACTGTCTGGTCAGACATTGCCGCCGCCGGGGTGCCACGGCGCGGGGAATACTTGAAAATAAAAGCGTTATCATATCCCACTTTTTTCATCATCTCACGAGTAGCCTCGAAATCTTCATCCGTTTCTCCCGGGAAACCGACTATGATATCCGTTGAAAAAGTTATGTCAGGCATAGCTTTTCTCAATTTATTGACTATCTCCAGATATTTTCCGGCGGTATATTGCCGATTCATTTTTTTCAGGATACGGTCGGAACCGGATTGCAGCGGCAAATGGATATTATGGCACACCTTTTCCAGGGCCCCCATTGTACTGATCAGCTTGTCAGTGAAATATGAAGGATAAGGACTTACAAAACGAATACGGCAAAGCCCGTCAATTTTGTTCAATTCAAAGAGCAGGTCGGCCAATGGAGAACAATCCTCCGGCGGGGGATTGGTATCGCCGCCAAGCCCGAAAGCCGCGACATTCTGGCCCAGGAGCATTATTTCACGAACTCCGTCAGCCGCCAGCCCTTTCGCCTCGGCAACCACATCACCGATCTCCCGGCTGAATTCGCGGCCGCGCACATGCGGCACAATGCAATAGGAACAGAAACGGTTACAGCCCCGCATAACGGCAATATAAGCCTGATAATCTTTCGCGTTTGCCATCCGGTAGTGAGTATCCATCGAAGTCAAAATCTCTTTCCCGCCGGTCAGTAAGGATAATTGTCTGCGTTCATCCCGGATCAAAGCAAGCGTTTCCGGAAGCTTATGGAGCCGGCCGGTACCTATGACAAAATCCGCATGGGGCAGATCCTGAAGAAGTTTTTCGCCGAGGTTCTGAGCCATACAGCCCATAATGCCGATAATTAAATGCGGTTTCTGTTTTTTCAGCTTTTTCATAATGCCGATCTTACCGATGGCTTTACGTTCAGCCTGTTCCCGCACGCTGCAGGTATTGAAAATGAGAATATCGGCGGCATTCTCATCGTTAACTATGGAATATCCCTGCCGGGCGAGCATACCGGCGATAGCTTCAGTATCGCGCTCATTCATCTGGCAGCCATAGGTTTTTATGAAGACTTTCACAGGCATTCCCGGCTCAAACGGCTTCAGATTTTACTAAGATCAAATTATTGCGGTGCACGATCACCTCATCGCTGTCCCGCTTCAATATCCGGGAAATATCACTGCTTCTCCTGCCGGCTATGGCCTCAGCCTCGGCGCTGTCGAAATTCGATAAGCCGCGGGCAATAATCCTGCCGCCGGTATCAGTAATTTCGACGGTATCCCCGCGTTTGAATTTTCCCCCGACACCGACCACTCCGGCGGGAAGCAGGCTGCCGCCTCTGCCGCAGATAGCCTTAACCGCACCGTCGTCAACAGTCAGATTCCCTTGCGACTTCGCAAAAAAATGCAGCCAGCGTTTACGCGCCTGCATTTTATCGGCATCGGGCAGGAACAAGGTCCCGACATCCTCGCCGTTGAGTATCCTGTCAATCGTATTGTCTTCACGCCCGTCCGCAATCCACAGATATTCGCCCGCAGTATTTACAATCCCGGCGGCATTCAGTTTCGAGGCCATGCCGCCAATCGAAAATTCAGCGTTGTCGGTGCCTTCAGCAGCCTTGCGCATCCCGGAACTGATCTTTCTTACCAGAGATATGCGCTCGCCAAGGATACCGTTATTTCTTTCGCGCAGCCCGGTTTCCGTAGTCAGAATAATCGTCAGTTCAGCACGGGTCATCGTCGCGAGCAAAGCCGCCAGACCGTCATTGTCGCCGAATTTCAGTTCATCGACCGATACGGAGTCATTCTCGTTTACAATAGGAAGTATATGATTATCCAGAAGGGAGTTTATACAGTTAAGCACATTCAGATGCCGCTCCCGTGAATGCAGATCGGCGGCGGTAAGCAGCAACTGGGCCGATTTAAAATTATGTCTGCGACATTCATTGTCGTAAATTGCCATCAGTTTATTCTGCCCGATCGCGGCAAGCGCCTGAATTTCAGCAAGTTTTGAAGGACGTTTTTCAATTCCGAGTTCTTTCATGCCGGTTCCGACTGCGCCGGAAGAAACCAGTATGACCTGATAACCCTTACTCCGGAATTTACTGATCCCCGCTATAAGCACGGGTATCCGGTGTTCATCCGTCAGGAGTCTGGTACCGACTTTGACCACCACCCGCTTACAGGTATTTATTATTTTCCTACGTTCCGCATTCATAGATAAACACATCCGGGTTAATATTCAGCTCACAATATATATTGCCCCCTCGGGCTTGGCAAATCAGCAAGGCTTTTTTCGTATAAATAAGTGCGTTATAAGCTCACATTTGACTTGTCCATACTTGTATTTATGCTGATTCTGATTATTTTATGGATTATGAAATATTTTTGCGAAAAATGCCGGGCGTACACGGAACGCAATGCGGAAAAATGCTGCAGCGAATGTGGGGTTGATTTAAAAGACGCTTCAATCGCTCCGGACACCGTTATCGCCGGATACAAAATCATCAGAGAGATCGGACGCGGAGCAAACGGCATAGTATACCTTGCGGAACAAACCAGTCTTGACCGTCAGATAGCGCTCAAAATTCTCCCGGACGCCAAGGCCGAAGATCCTGATTTCGTCAAAGGTTTCCTGAAAGAAGCCCGCGCCGCGGCCAGACTCAACCATCCCGCCATCATTCAGGTATATGACGCCGGAGTAACTAACAACGGCATATATTTTCTGGCAATGGAACTGATCGACGGCAAGTCCCTTGAAGACATCATCCAGTCAAAAGGAGCGCTCAAACCCAAGAACGCTATTAAAATAGCGCTTGAACTGGCTCAGGCGCTGGAATATTCGTGGGATAAAGAGCAGATGTTCCATGGCGACATCAAGCCGGCCAACATTATGATCCGCAAAGACGGACAGGCCAAGCTGGCGGATTTCGGGCTGGCGAAAACTATTTTCGATGAAAAAAGCGATGAAATAATGGCTACCCCGATGTATGCTCCGCCCGAAGTCATCCGGGCGGAATACAATAAAATCGGCTTCAAGTCGGATATGTATTCTTTCGGGGTAACTCTGTACGAGGTACTGTGCGGTGTCCCGCCTTTTAATGAACCGGACTGCCAGAAAGTCCTGGACATGCACCTCAAGAAAAAACATGTTCCCCTCATCGGGCAGAATCCGCAAGTGGATAAATCGATTTCAGACCTGATTGACAAACTGCTCAGTAAAAACCCCAGGAAACGCCCCGCAAACTGGACTAATGTAGTCCAGAATCTGCAGGCGTTCCTTGACGAAAAAGCGGAAGCCAAAATGCGGCTGCGGCTGTTTACCGGTATCCCTTTAACCATACTTCTCTGCGGCCTGGCAGTGCTCGGGACGCTTTACTATAATTACAACAAAAACAAAAATGAAAAGAAAAAAAGCCCTGAAATCATAAAAAAAACGGCCGTGCGAATAAAACCCGCCTTTACCGGCAAAAAGAAAAAACCTGCCCCTGAAACCGTAAAACCTGCCCCTGTTGACAAAGCTCATGAGGAACTGCAAAAACTGCTCAGTTCAGCCGCCGGTTTCTCCGGTAATATTCTCGCGGCTTCGCGGCTTCGTTTCAGGGCTCTCAAGTTAAGCCGGAACACATCTTTATCCGAAACGGAACAGGCAAAACTGGCCGCATGTCTGGCCAAATTGAATAACTACCTGAAAAAAGCTCAGGAAGAGGCGGAAAAACGTGAACAGGACGCTTTCATTTCCGCCCTGAAAAAGGAAAAACAGGCAATTGCCGCCAAACTGGCTGGAGAACGGGCCGGAAATCTGCTGCTTGCCCGGAAAAATAAAATTTTCAAACTTACCGCCGATTTCGCCACTCTCAAGCAGGAGCAGCAGACCGTAAAAAACCTGACTGCGCTGCTGAATAAAGATAAGTATCCGGACAGGAAATCGAATGAATATAAAATTCTGACTTTTCTCACGGACGTCCTTCCCCATAAATATAACCGGGAAGCTGTCATCCTTGAAAATATCGACCAGTTCATCGGCAAAAAACTGCCGTGGAAAATAAAATCACAGGAATATGAAATTACCGGCGGTTCATGGCAAACCATACACCTGAAAACACAGTTTTCCGAAGGGGTATTCAGCCGTAAGAAGGTACGCGCCTCCAGCTTCACAGACACTCAATGGTGCAGTATGCTCGATGCGTTCCTGATCAAGGAAACAATAAAATTCTCCGAAAAAGACCTTAAGAATACTGCCTGCTGGCTATTACTCAACGCTCCGGATAAACTGTTCACTGAATTCATAAGAAAATACTGTCAGGAAGATACGAACAAATGGTTCGCCTGCCGCAAGCTGTTAAGCGGCGCGTCCGCTGAAGTTGCCGCTTATAGCGCCTGGCTGGAAATCGTCGGGCAATTCCCGGAATTAAACCGCATGGTTTGGCAAAGCATAAAAAATTTCAAGTTGCAATACGGTAATACGCAAGTTTACGGAACCGTCAGCGATACGCTGCTTGATTATCAGAATACCGTCTCGGAAATATATCCTGAAGCCGTCATTGACCGCCTGCAGATTAAATCGCTGTCCATGAAAGACAGTGCCGCAAGGGTTTTCTCGGCCTATAACCGTTACGGTTTCCTTAACTGTGTTCCTTCCGAGACCGGAACAGCCCTGCGCAGCCTGTTCAATAAGAAATTGAAAGCGCTGGCGGGAAACCGGGACTTCGATGGACAATTCGGTATTTATAAAAACGTTCCCTGCGGTAAAGTGTACGGCTGGCTGGCGGATTCACAAACTATGAAATCGTCTCATCCGCGTTACGCACCGGCTTTTCTGGATGTTGACAACTGGAATTATCTCACGCGGATAATTCTCAAGCAGCTTCCCCAACTGAAATCCGATTTTGCGGAACTTAAAGAGGATTCCGGCTATCCGTTCATACTTTACGGTACCGGGCTGGCCGCCCTGCGCAACTGCGAATGGAAGCTTATGGATACGATTTTCCTCAACTATAACGAACTTCCCGCTAAAAATGACGCGGATATCTTCCGCTATGCCTTGTTCGCCGGGCTGGCCATGGAAGCCAGAGCTGACCAATATGCCCGGGAAATCCTCGATAAATATAAATTCAGAACAGTGCCTGAAAATGAAGAAATAATTATTACCCTGCTGCAGGCACAGAACCTCCTGGCCTGCAACCCGGTCAACGAACCGGATTTTGACGCGCTTGTCGCCAATGCCCGGAAACATTTTTCGAACCAGACCGGACTGGAACATGATATCCAACTCCTGGAACTTCTCCGCCGCTTTGTCTGTGCGGAATTCAAACCGGATAACACCATAGAACCGGATATCTTCCGCCAAACCGTTTATCCGCATCTTCATGCCCGGCTCTGGCTGGAGGCCGCGGCCAGGGATAAAATGCTGCGGCGCAATTCCATAAAAATTCCCGATCTGCTGAATGCCGCCGCTTCAATCCAGACCGCTTCCGCTTTCCGTTC
>JAQUOK010000214.1 GCA_028717165.1 Victivallaceae bacterium
GGTGGGACTCGGATGTCCGGCCGCTGCCGCAAAAGAGGAAGGAACATTCCGTAAAATGGGTGGAATATATATGCCGCCGGCTTAATGCCGGATTCCGGCGTATTGCCGCCAGATTCGAAATACAGCGGAAACTCTGGGCTGAATTCAGCTGTACTTTCCGCGGCACCGCGGAATCAAGGTGGTATCTTTCCGACGGCGGCCACTTCGAAAACCTCGGCGGTTACGAACTCATACGCCGCTGCCTGCCGCTGATCGTACTGGTCGATGCCGAACAGGATGAAGATTTCAAGTTCGAAGGCCTGTCCTGCCTCATGCGGAAAGCGAGAATGGATTTCGGGGCCGAAATAGAGTTTTTCGACAACACTATGCTGGCTGATCCCGCCTCCATAGACAAGAACAGGATTCCGGCCGAACTTTTACCGCAGTTAATTAAGTTGAAAAATCTCCAGGACGTTTTCGGTCAACTGGACAACCTGAAACCGCAGACGCCCCGGAACGGCAGCGGCAGACATGCGGCTTTAGGCAGCATTATTTATACAAAGGCTGCGAAGGGAGAACCTGAATCATCATTGCTTATTTATCTCAAAGCCTCAATGAACGGAGACGAACCGCTGGACCTGCTCGCCTATAAGGCCGAAAATGCCGCTTTCCCCCATCAGAGCACTCAGGATCAGTTTTTTGATGAAGCGCAATGGGAAAGCTACCGCAAACTCGGAGAACATGCCGGAGCGCCGCTGGCCGGAATTATCCGGCAGTTAATCCCGGATAAAAATGAGGAGAAAAAATAATGAAGGACATTCAACCGAATTATCGCAGATTTTTATACTCAATAATCAGACTCGTATTTTGTGCAGGATTGTGCCTGCTGAGCTCCTGCTGCAGACCATATGCCAGCGTGGGTAATCCCAAAGTTTATGGAGACTCCCAGACCAGAATGCTTCTGGACCGGCTCCATAAGGACGTTCGCAGCTATCTTCCATCCATCACCGATGCCACCCCGCAAAGCGCCTCCAGGATCCAGCAGGAATACGGTAAGTTGTTTACTTTCAAAGTGGAACCGGCCGGCAGCGCTACCTCAACCAGTAAACCTGAAAGTCTTCTTCAGCTTACCCCTATTCAAATGCCGGCGGAGGATGAGACAACCGCACTCGGTTTTACCCAGACTCTGCGGGAACGCATCCGGCGCCAGCAGGATGTTTCCCGGCACGAAATGTTATATATCGGGGACCAGAATTTCCTTGAAGAAGGCAAGAGTCTCTACCTGATCAGACTTGACATGACCTTGCTTCTTTCCTGGGCATTAAGCTGTCAGGAATATATAATCGTCAATTTCACTCTCAGGCCTTTTTACGATAATAAAGCTGATATTGCCGGAACCTACCGGAAATTTACCGAAAACATAAAAATTTACGCGCTGGCGCCGGAATACGCTTCAGCGCTGTCAAAAGATTCACTTCTTTCCCGCAGCATGAAAGAACTTAACGGAGCCTTGAGCGGAAGCGTGAAGGGATTAAATCTTTCCGCCGAAGCCAACCTGGAAAAACAGCTCGAACAATATTTTACTTCCACCAACGAAATGCCGCTCCAGTTTGCCATACCCCGTTCCCGTGATACAGATACAAAACAGTTGCCCAAAGTGATAAAAGAAAAAGACGCGCAAAAGCTGCCGCACCCCGAATACGCTTTTGCTTTCGGGCCGCAGCGCCATATTGTCAAACGTTCCTGGATCAATCCCTGCAGGTGGTTCGGCGATACTTATGTTATAAATTATGAACATGTTCCGACTACCGTTGACTGTTATGCTCTGATCATCGTTGATGATTCATTTTTCGGAAATACGGACTCTGCGCGCCTGAAGCTGCAGGTTAATGTTTTTGAAAGACTCGACAGTTTTAATTGCGGGGTGAACTGGGACTGGCGGAAAAAAAATATAGGTGACTTCACTATTGAACTTTGTAAAGGCATAGCCTCGGATCCCGCTCAGCGGCTCCGGGAGCTGTGCGATGATGCCAGGGTTGTGTTTTCTTCTATAAATACCGCTCTCGATTCAACGTTTTCCGCATGCAATAAGGCGAAAATCGCCAAAAAAGAAGCGGCTGACGCCGCAAAAGGAATTGAAGGAATTGATTCAATAGATACTTGTATCAAGTCTTTAACGAAAAAGTATAATAAAGCCAGAAAAAAGTATAACAAAAGTTCAGCGAAAGAAGCTGAAGAATGCCGGAGTATAATGATTGCGGCCGAAGAAAAGCTGGATAAGGCGGTCAAAGTAAAAACCACCCGGCAAAACTATGATAATGTTCTTACAAAAGCCGCTGAAACCGTAAAAAACTGCACTAAAAAATTGCAGACTTTCAGGGATAAACGCGACCGGGAAATCGGGCAACTTGCTTCCGGGCCGCTAAAGGAAATTGATGAGAAATATAAAGCCTGCGCGGCGGCGGCCGCTGCCGCGATAAAGCAAGTAAAGGACAGTCTTGGCAGTCAGAAAATTTCCACGCCCGGGGAATGCGAAAATTCGAATATGGCGCTGAATGCTTTCAAATATACTTATTTCAGCATGACAGGCGCTTCCGCCGCTCCCGATTCCATCAACCCCGTTGTGGATTCAACCATAATAGTTCACACCAGCAAACTGCCGGTAACTCCGGCGACTTTCCTGACGGTGGACGGGATTGCGGTCTCATCTTCAAATACGACCGTACTGGGCAAGCATATGCTCATGGCTAAAATCCCGATCCTGAAACCGTTCCAGAAACTTGCCGCGGACACCGAAGTGGACTGTATCGTCGCCACTCCCGGCATTCAGGGCGAGGAACGGTTTAAACTGAGGATCCGTAAAAATGTGACCGGCAGCGAACCGGAGAAACCCATTTTGACGCTTGCTCCGGAAAAAGGCCGAATAGGAGAAACCGTCACCATCACCAGCAACAATTCCGCCGGGTATCCGCTTTCTTCGGTTACCAGTGTGATATTCGGAACCAAAGTCATAGCTCAAAGCAGTTTTCTTTTCCAGAACTCGTCAAAGATAATATTCAACGTGCCGGAACCGGATAAGGATATCACGGCTTCAGTGGGCGTTGCCGTTCTGCCGCAGTTTGATAAGTTCACGGAACTGAAATTTACCTATGCAGTGCCGCTTGCGGCTTCACAGGCGGATAAAGAATAAGGACGCTCCCAATACCGTAACGGGTAATCGGCCGATGCGTTTCCCGGGGAAAAGGATTTTTTCAATGTTTTCTTTTCCCCGAAAACTCCTGTTCCCATGGAATCAGTGTTATCACAAGTATTATAAAAACAAAAAATAGTGCGGTGAATTATTGAAATTTGTTTTTATCATGCTAAACTTTATTTCATAGTGCAAGTCCGGGAGTTATTTTATGGCACTGAGTACGCGTTTAAAAGCATTAATAATTCCTCTGCTGATAAGTGCTCCGGTAATAGCGGTTCTCTGTTTTTTTATTTTTACCACGGAACCGGAAGCCCTCAGTTCGGCCCAGATTATTGCGAAACAGAATTGGACCCGGGAAGAGCTTACCGGCGCTCTGGCTTCCGCTTTTTCTCCCCAGACCAACCGCCGCGACCGGCATGATGTCCTGCAGCACCTGCGGAAACAGTTGAAATCCTACCCGAAAGATGAACGTTCGAAAATCAGGATAGAAGCATTGCGGCGCGCTTTTAACAGCAGCCTTGAACAGATGCGTCTGCTGCCGGAAAAAGACCGGAAAAAACTTCTTGACTCTATCCGGAAGCGCGCTGAAGAATCATATTCGCGGGTACAGAAAATGTCGCCCGAAGAAAAATCGAGACTGCGTTCACGCCTGGATACGGCCGAGGGACAGGCGGCGGTTGAAGAAGTAAATAAGGTTATGTTTTCCAAACTGACTCCGGAAGAACGTCGGGATTTTGCTCCCGTTACTAAACTTTGGGTAAAAACTTTGAGGTCTTTATGATGATCAGAAAAAAACGTTTCACACTCGTCGAACTGCTCGTAACGCTCGCCATCATAGGAATTCTGGCCGCCCTGCTGCTGCCGGCATTGAATTCTTCAAGACGTCGGGCCCAACAAATTGCCTGTGTCGGAAATTTGAAACAGATAGGATTGGCTTTAAACATGTACCTCTCCGACAACCGCTTCATCATGCCCTGCTGCACGATGAAACCGTCGAACCCGCCGGCCGGCGAGGAAAACCTGCCGTGCATTGTCGATGTTTTGCTGAGCTATGCCAGCAATAACCGGGAAATATTCTGCTGTCCGGCTGATCCCAACCGGCAATTTTTCAAAGCGGAAAGCACCAGTTACGAATGGCAGTCCCAGCTTGGCATAAACGGAATGAAAGCGGATGAAAAAACTTTAAAGATAATGGGGTTCAAATCTCCGATCCTGATGGATTATGACAATTTCCACGGCAAGTACGGGGATTCAAACTCGCGCAATTATCTTTATCTGAATGCCCGCGCCTTGCAGGACTTGGACAAGGATAAATGATTTTATGCTGTAAAAGCCTGTCAAAACGTTTCGGCCGCAAGTTAGCGGTTGACAATGTTTCCTTCGACATTGATTCCGGCGATATCCTGGGACTGATCGGCCCTAACGGAGCGGGGAAAAGCACGCTTCTGAAAATGATCGTCGGATTGATCTGGCCAAGTTCCGGCTCGGTTACCGTCTGCGGTTATGACGTTTACCGGCAGCACCGCCAGGCGATGGCCAAGCTCGGCGCGATCATCGAATGGCCGGCGTTCCATGCCGAATTGAGCGCCCGCACCAACCTGAAAATCCTGTCGGGCGGACAAGGCAGAGAGTATGAACGCAAACTTGAGGAAACCGCGGAGTTCATCGACATCAAACCTTACCTTGACCAGAAAGTCGGCAGTTTTTCGACCGGCATGAAACAGCGCCTCGGAATCGCGCTGGCGCTGCTTCCCGATTCCCGATTCATTATCCTCGACGAACCGACGAACGGCCTCGATCCGGGCGGAATTATTGAAATCCGCTCGATCGTCCGCGAATACAACCGCCGGTTCGGCACCACTATCCTGGTAACCAGCCACATGCTCGGAGAAATAGAAAATATATGTTCGAAAGTCGTTATCATCAATAAAGGAAAAATCATCGCTTCCGGCGCCATGAGCGAACTGCTGGAAAACGAAACCTGCGTGGAACTCGTTTCCGATAGAATCCCGGAAAGCGCCGCATTCCTCCGGCACGCGGCGGCCGGAGGGGTACTGCCGCTTAATTTCGTCAGCGACTGCAGCGACAGGCTCAGAATAGAAGTCAGCAGGCCCTGCGCCGCAGAAATAAACGCGCTGCTTGTGGAAAACGGTTTCAAAATAAGTTTCCTGCAGACGAAACGGAAAGACCTGGAGAGCTTTTTCATGGAAAAAACAAACCGTCAGGACTCATTATGATCAGAGAAATATGGTTTGAGATAATAAAACTTAAATCCCAGAAAAAAAATTATATTGTTTTAGTCGGGCATATGCTTTTCCTGGGTTTGTGCTACCTTTCCTTCAAGACATCAAAACTGCACTTTATCAAACACAATTTAAGCGCCAACCAGTTCGATGTGGATATTCTCGACTACCTTGACGGCCTGTTTTTTTCCCGCGCCGGGCTGATGCCGACTTTCCTGGTGCTGATGCCGATTTTCATCTGTACGCTGGCGGGCGGGGTAATTGCCGGGGAGATTCAGCAGGGCAGTTTAAAACTGCACGCCAGCCGCCCGCGTTCGCGGACCAGCATCATCATGGCAAAAATATTCGCCGTGTACAATCTGAATCTGCTTCTCTGCATATATTTCGCGGTTACCGGCGTCCTCATCGGAATCGCCCTGCTGGGCTATAATCCGACTCAACTGGTGTTTCCGACCGGTTTCAAGCTCGGCAACGATATAACTTTGATGACCGCGCCTGACGCGCTGGTCAGATATTTCTGTACGGCTCTTTACTATTCCTTTTCGCTGATGGCGCTGGGAAGCGTGGCGCTTTTTTTCTCAACGCTTTTCAACAGTTCCACAGCGGCTACGATCGCGGCTTTGACCATATATTTCGTTTGTTTTATAGTGGGCCAACTGCCTTTCGCCGCGGAAATAAAACCTTATCTTCTGTCCCAGGTAATGAACG
>JAQUOK010000215.1 GCA_028717165.1 Victivallaceae bacterium
ACCGCTTGAAAACGCCGACAGGAGCCTTACTCCGCTTTCATCAAGCTCAACCACCAAACGGGTCAGCTGGTGCGCGGAACTGCTAAATCCGATAAGCAGCGAATACGCGGTGTCGCGATCGTTAAGCACCATGACGTGTTCGGCGGAAAAACGGTTGGGAGTATTACTGTCATAGCCGGCCGGATCGGTGACCGCCAGTTTCAGGTATTCAGGGTGCATGGCGAAATCGCATTCTCCGTATCTCACCGTTCCGCAGGCGGAAGCCGTTGTCCACCCTTCACGGTAAATCCGGATACGTTCGCCGGCTATATTGCCGAATGCCTTAAAATCAAACTTGAATCCCCCGAAACGGACGGTATGGTTTGAGCTGTTGACGAAAGAAGCCCTCAACCAGCGACAGCCGTTCGGACGGTTTTCTATTTTGAGTTTTAACTCCGGACGTTTGCGGTCATACCATTCGGCGCCGCACTGTACCTGTAAATTCAATAATCTGCATTTCATATGGTTTTCAGGCTTATCACGCTTCGACGGCGCTGCATGTCCGCTTGACGGAAGCGGCATTCCGCATGTCCGCAAAAGCATGACCCATGCGCCTGCCGTGGATTTCGGCCAGTACCGTTTCTATGATCTCTTTCTGATTCTTCAGGTATTTGCTGAGGAGCCATTCCGGGTATTCTCCTGAACTGTTGGCGCATTCGCCGATCAGAGGATAAGGATAATCGATTTCCTTGAAGGCCCGGAAAATTTCAAACCAGTCCATATGACTCCACAGCGGTCTCAGCGAAAAAGGCAGCATATGCATATCATAGACGCCGTTATTTTCCTGGATATGGGTCGCAATGAGATTGCGTCCGGCTTTCCTTATTGCCGCCGGAATGTCCCAGTTTTCAACGTTGCCGTGTCCGACGTCAATGCATACGCCGATTTTATCGGTTCCGGTTTCGTCGATTATTTCAAGCAGGTCTTCCGGCCTGGTACCGAATCTGTTGAAAGCCGCAGGCGTTTCCAGGCAGCGGCCGGGAAGATTTTCTATCGCCAGTTTCAGGTTCTTGTTTTCGGCGTGCTCTGCAAGTCTTGCCTAAGAATCCATATTGGTTTCTTTTATAAAACGGATATCTTTGCGGTTGCAGTAATCGTTTCTGCCGCCGATATGGATTATCATGGCATGAGCGCCGAGCTGTTCGGACCAGTCCAGCCAGGTTCTGTAGACGTCGATATTTTTCCGGCGGAGACTTTCCGACGTCGCGACCAGGTCATTGCCGCCGTAAGGGCCATGTACCTGCCATATTTTTATGTTCAGGTCATCCGCCAGTTTTTTCAGGTTTTTAAGTTGTCTGGAAATTTCCGGCCGGTTTGCCGGCGGCGGATCTGACACGTCCCCGGTCAAATGTCCGCACGGAACTTCCACATCTTCAATCCCCAGCCCGGCAAGCAGGCGCAAAACCCGTTCCGCCGGAATGCCGATCCCGTAAAAATCCGTTACTATACCGAATCTGGTACTATTGCTCATAATTACCTCCTGCTATGATATTCAGAGTGGACGCTCTGGGTCTGGGGAGCGTTATTTCGATATTTTTATCGCTCCATTCCGGAAAATATTGTTTGATGAAAGGCGACATTTCCAGAGCCATTTCATGTTTTATCTTTTCTTCAACCCTGGCCTGGCAGGTTCCCAGCGCCCACGGCTTTACATCCAGCTCCTGATTTATCCAGCGGATGATTTTTTTCCTGACTCTGGCCTGATATAACCAGTCATTGAGAAACCTGATCAGCAGAAAACGTTCTTTTTCGAATTCGATCTGCTCCGGAGCCAAGCCGTTCAGACGTCCTGCGGCCGGAGCGCACACCTGCGCCAGGACGGAACCGGTTGAATTTGCCGCGGTGTTCCAGCCGGCGTAAGCGGCCAGATCCCTTAAATCCATAACGCTTTTAAGGAATGAAATCAAAAAATCATCGCCGCCGTTGGCAAACGCGGCGTCGATAATCGCCACCTGTTTCGCCTGGTCGAGATAGAAACGGACGGCGGCGGCGAATGACCACAGGTTCCGGTTGGGAATTTCTTCCTGCGGATTCAGCCATTGGTCGATCTGGCGTTTTTCCGGGGTATGTACCAGTAATATATGATCGGCGGATTCCGGCGTGTCAGTGCAGATTCCGCCCGCTATGGTGATATGGTTCCTGATATTGTCATCCAGGGCGCGGTCTTCAAACAGGCATTTGAGCTGCGGGCCGGCCGCGGATGAATAACGGATGAAGAATTTCGGAAAAATTCCCTGTTTATGGTTAATATATCGGGCCATGAGCAACAGGATAGCTTCATCAAGTCCGGTCATAAGGCTGATCCGGTCATATGCTCCGGCAAATGAATCGAGGAGTTCTTTTTGTTCCTGCAGATGAATGCCGGTTTCCGGGACGTCCGCCTGGGTAAACAAGAGGTAATCGAAACAGTTTTCTTTTGCTTTAGCTGCAAGCAGTTTATTCAATTCAAGCTGCTGTTTCCTGATATTCAGGTGTTTTTCCGGAAGTTTTTCCGGTATCCGGTTTTCCAGTTGTTTTTTTCTGGCTTCGCATTCAGCGCCCTGGTTAGTCGGCCCGGACAACTGAAAATATTCATAAAGGTCTTCGGCGTTTTTTTCAGTAGCCCCGGCGTTGATGAAATCCCCGGCGGACATGCCGTGAATGATCTTGAAAGTATAGATGCAGCAGCAGGGGTTTCGTTTTTTTATTTCAGCGATCACCGCCATAACTTGTTCGAGCCGCTCCGGCGTTGGAGCGCTGTACATGGTTTTTACGCAGCCGCCGGATAAAAGCGGATCGAGCGGCATTATAATACAGTCCGAAGCGGCGGCGGCCGTTTCCAGCCACTTGCTCAATCCGTCGCTTTGAGCGTCGGACGATAAGTCATTTCCGGTTATTTCCGGCGGCGGGTTGATGACCGTCCAGCCGGACATTCTGCCGATAAATACCGGGTCGCTGGTGGAATAGGCCCGGTTATCCATCGGAATTACAGCTATTTGTTTATGCATTCAGTGACCTCTCATAATTAAGGTTTTCTGCGGGTTTATCTTTCGCGCCGCCCATGTGCAGGGCGGCCATGAATTTTCCGGTTATTGCTATCGGCCGGGTTATTGCGGTGCCGACCACCGCCGCCCATGCGCCCGCCTGCAAGGCCAGTGCCAGATCCCGCGGCGTCTGAATCCTGCCCTCGCAGATCACGGGAACTCCCGCGGAGCGGACAAGTCTCGTTATCAGAGCGAAGTCGGGATGCGTAAACTTATCGTTATAGCTCCGGTAACCGCTCAGCGTCGTTGCGAGCGCGGAAGCCCCGTAAGCCGCGGCCCTTATTCCCTCGTCGAAATTCGAGATATCCGCGAGTACCGGGACGCCCAGTTTACAGGTGATCTTCCCGATCAGTTCCGCCAGCGGTTCCCGCCTGGACACGGCGGTCGCGTCCAGCGCCACGATATCGGCTCCCGCCTCAACAATTTCCCGGGCATTCCGGAAGAACGGCGTAATATATGCCCGGCTGCCGGCGCTTTGCAGTTTGACGATGCCGATTATCGGGATACTGACCGTTTTCTTTATCGCGGCGATATCGGCTTTACCGTTTGCCCGTATTCCGGCCGCACCCGCGATTTCGGCGGATTTTGCCATTGCCGCCATATGTTTCGGCCCGTACAGCGGTTCGCTTTCTACCGCCTGGCATGAAACGATCAGGCCGTGCCGGACTTGTTCGAGTATCTTATGCATTTGCGGGTTCGCTCACTGAATTTCTGGCAACCAGCGCCGGCCGCAGAAAAGTCAGGGAGACGCTCGTTTCCCGGCCTTCGATCATGGAGATCATGGCCCGGGCGGCTTTCCGTCCCATTTCTTTCAGGGGCTGCCTGACTGTCGTAATGTTCATTTTTTCAAAGTCCCCGGATACCGGATCGTCATAAGCCACGAGCGAGATATCCTGGGGAATGCGCAGGTTCTCGAGCTGCAGCGCGGTTATTGCGCTTTTGGCTATGTAATAACCCGGAGCAAAAATCGCGGTCATACCGGGATTGGCGGAAATCAGTTGCCGTACTGCCTGCACCATATCGCTTTCCTGGGATTCACAGCGTACCGTCAGGGAAGCGGAAGGGCTTATATTACAGTCGGCGAGGGCTTTCCGGTAACCGTCGTAACGCGCCATGACGTCCGGGGAATTTTCCAGCAGCAAAATACCGATATTCCGGTGTCCGCGCCCGATCAGATGTTTGACCGCCATATAGCCGCCGCTGCGGTTGTCCACCTTGAAGCCTGAAACCGGGCGCTCGCAGAATTCCGGCACCTGGTGGATCGCGATCATGGGGACGTGCGGGGGGACGGTCTGCATGACATGTTCCCAGGTTTCCGGCGGCAGCATCAGGCCGATGATGCCGGATATATATTCCTGACAGTATGAATCCTCCTTGCTGAAAAAATCACACATCAGGTTTATTTCGTAATCGCCTTGCTGGAGCACTTCTTTTATGCCCCGTACCATTTCATAAAGGAAGAAATTGTTTTCCGGGATATGGGACAATTCTATGGGAGACAGCAGTTTGATAAAGTGGGGCCGGGCGTTCTGTTCCGGGGCTTCGTGAGTTACGAAAGTTCCTTTCCCCTGGATCCGCCTTATGGAATTTTCCGTTTCCAGTTCTTTCAGGGCGCGCCTGACGGTTATAATGCTGACTCCGAATTTCTCGGCAAGCTGAGGTTCCGGCAGCAGGCGGTCGCCGTTTTTCAGTTTGCCGATTTCAACCAGGGACAAAATCCTTTCCTTGGTCTCCTGCGTTTTGGATTTCTTTTGGAAACTAAGCGTTGTCATATTCAGGTATTTTCTCTTTTTTTAAAATTTTTCAGCGCTATTCATCTGTACACTGTTTTTTCCCTGATTCAAGCGGCAAACCAAAATAGTCGCCGGCTTTATTTTTACTTGCCTTTCTGACCGATATGGGCCTTGATAACGGCATCCGTCCTGCGGATAGTATCCTGCGGGTTCGAATGTCCGCAAACGGGATTGTTTATGATCTGCTTGCGGCCCCTGATACTATTATATGCCGCATAGACGGAAGACGGACAGCAGGTGGTATCGATAAAACCGGCCGACAGTACCGCTTCGGCCTGTATGCGGCGGGCAAAATTAACGCAGTCGAAAAATTTCGCGGCATCCGCGACAGCAGTGTTGCGCCGCATGGCGCTGTCCAGCCGGGGCCAGCCCCCGGATCTTCCGGCAAGATGGCCGTAATGATCGCAGAGGGCGGGAACAAAAGCTATGCATAGTGTCACCTGCGGATCCATTCCGGCGGCGGCAAGCGCCATGCCGCCGCCCTGGCTGCTGCCGCGGACGATCAGGTGTCTGCCGTCCCATTCCGGCTGCGACTTGATGAACTGCAATGACCGGTAAACCCGCTGCAACATTCCCAGAAAATAACATTTTTCACGGTCGTCAATACCCTGATAAAAATATCCCTTGCAGTCTCCGGAAGCCAAGTCTTTATAATACTGCCGGGGCTCGCCGTTTTTTATGCCGTGGGCGTTGATGTCCAGCGCCAGCATGCCCTGGGCCGCCCGGTTGCAGGCGGCCGCCGGGTTGGCGCTGTAAACTCCGGCTCCCGGATAATTTACTATTGCCGCCAGCGAATGTGCCGGGGCGTTTACCGGTCTGGCAAGATATCCCGAGACGGGTTTCGTTCCGGTACAGTTTACTTTGACGTCGAAGCATTCCACTTTCCCGAGCAGCGGTTTCGGGACGGCAACGCGCTTCATTTCGACTTTAAGCGGAAGCTGTTCAAGTTCCGCTTTTTTTTCCTGCCAGAAACGGTCGAACTCCTCTCCCGCGATAAATCCCGGTTCTATTTTCAATGGAGTTGTTCCGGCGCCGCCGCGGGCAATTATTTTCCTGCCGTCCGGATCGCTGCAAGTTACGGTAAGAAGCGCAAAGCCGGGGTGACTCATAACCGTTTCAATCCGGCTCAGCGTCTGCGAGAAAGTTATTTTGCCGCGGGTAATTTCGCTTACGCCGTCCCGGGTAATGGAATAAGTCGCGGTTTTGCCGGCTGCCG
>JAQUOK010000216.1 GCA_028717165.1 Victivallaceae bacterium
TTGCTTGACAGCGATTGGGACTCCCGGGACGGTTGAGACTTTTGAATTTAACCTCAAAGTCCCAAGCGTCCCAAGTGTCTCAAAAGTCCCATTTTCTCAAACAATGACTTTTTTCGGGGCCGTCTAATTTGACAATATAATAACCCGGAAAGCTTAGTGTCTTTGTTTTACACTTCTATTACAAAAACGCAAAGCGCGAAACAGTTCTTGGGTTGCGGGCAAAGCCCGCCTTAAACTATCGCCTAATTTGACGGCGGGTTCATAAAAAAGTTGAAAATCAGTTCTTCAGGAATTATAATTACTAACCTGAGAACAGCATGGATTCGTCAGAACCCAGGAAAACGGAAGGAAAGCCTGATGAAAATAAAAATATTCGTATTATCTTTGCTTATGCTGTATGTCGGCGCAAGTCATGCCTTTGATAACTATGACCAGGCCTTCAATCAGATGCGCTGCCGTTATTCTCTGGGACATTATAAAAGGATGCTGGCGATTGCTCCGGTCACGCTGAAATTCTGTACAAGCCCCGGACAAAAATATAATGTTTTATATTACAAGGCGCTGGCATTTTACGAGCTGCAGTATTTCTGGCAGGCGGAACAGACTTTTGCCGAAGCCGCGCGCCTTGGAGACATAAGCGAAAAGCAAAAGTTGCAGGCCGTCTATAACCAGATAAGGAGCCAGTATGCCAATAAGCATTTTATAAGCGCGCTGGCGAATGCCGAGAAATATTCCGTTTTTTCCGGGAAGCCGTCTGCTTTGCAATTGAATATCCTGCTGATCGGCATTGAAACCGCCCGGCAGTTGGATCGGAATGTGAAAGCTCTGGACCTGGCGGAAAAAATGGAAAAGGCGGCCGACCCGGATTCCGCCTGGCATTATCGCGGTATAATCATGCAGATCCAGATATTGTGTTTGACCAAAGAATATGAAAAAGCGGAAAAAATCATCAGCAAAGTTGATATAACGAAAGTTCCGCTTCCGATGCAGTCTGAATTTCTCGCGTGGAGCGGGTATTGCTGCGAAAAAGGCGACAAGCCCGGGATCGCCGCGGAAAAATATTCTCTTGCGTATGCGGATTCGGCCTCTTATTATGCCGGCCTGGCGGCTTTGCGGCATGCCAATATGCGCAACCGCAACGGGGAAAAGGATTACGAGAAAACGGCCTCCATTTATGAAAAAGTAATGCAAATGTCCGGGGCGCACCCCGACCATAAAAGCCAGGCCGTCTATAAGATCGCCCGCCTTTATGAACAGCATCAGCAACCCGATATCGCGGAACATTTGCTGGCCGGGATAGACAAAGTGGGTTCTCCTTCCGTTTACTGGCTGGCGAAAATTTATAATCTGCGGGGCGATATTTTATATAAGAAAGGCGATATGGACCGGGCCAGAAAGTATTTCAAGCTCTGTGTCAGTCTCTCTCCGCAACAGCCCGATACCAATTACGCAAAGGAAATTCTGGCGCAAATCGGCGAAAAAACCGTTCTGCCTGAAAAAAAATAGTTACGGCTGAAACAGATATCCTTCCATTTGATCAAGGCTCCCGGCCGGTATCTCGTTTTTCCATTCCGGCGGCGGTTTCCAGCCCGCCGGAAGCAGGCAGGCCAGCCCGGCAGCACAGGGGCCGATGGTTTCCCATACCGTGAATTCATTCTGCGGGACTGCAAACCTTTCGATATTGGCGAAGCGCCGCCATACCGGATACATTTTATCGAGGATTGCGGAACTTTCGCCGACGGTGAGCGTCTTGCCTTGGTTCAGCGCCTTCGGCATCAGGTCGACCGTCACCCCGTCAAAGTAATGGTCCGGCCGCGGGCCGTAACGCAGCCCGAACACCATGTCAAAGGCCTGGTAAGCTACGTTAAAAGTAAATGTATAAGGGGTTATTCCCGGCAGCGGCGGCAATATTCCGTCCGAATATGACGGCAGGGACAAAATCCGGACGGGAGTGTTCCGGCCCAGTCCGGTCGTCATGGCGCGCCCCATCGGATTGCAGCCGTTCATCCAGTCATTTAAGAGCAGCGCCGCGTCCCGGTAGGCGTACAGCCCGCTGATACTGTAGGCGATCAGGAATATGCGGCCCTTTTTGAACGGGATCGCGTTTCCCCAGGCTAAGGTAGTGAAAAAAGTATGGTCCGGCGGAAAATTCAAATTGCGGTAGGCGAGGTTTTCCTGATAATTGAGCCATTTCTGGGCTTCCGCTATTACCGCTGACTGGTATTGCTGCTGAAAACCGAAAAAATCCCGTCCTGACGATAATATTTCGGTCAGAAAGAACGGGTTCAGGGGATACATGAGCTTGTCCAGAATGACGTTGAATCTTTCCTGGCTCAGGAAGGTCCTGTAATACTCGTCACGGGTAAGCTCGTAAAGGTTCAGGGCCGCCTTGAAGATCATTTCGGGACGGAGTTCCGGCGGTTCGACGAAACTGTAGACCGCGGTTCTGCCGTTCCCGATGTCATGATCCCAACTGTATTTTATCTGATTCCGGGGATCAATCGCGTATTTGAAGGCTTTTGCCGCGGATTCGAGGAACAGAACCGCTTTATCCTGAGCGCCGCATTTTACGTAGGCCCGCGCCAGTAAAGAAGCATGGGCCGCGTACTGCATGGTGCTGTGCCTGGTCGGCAGCGCCAGATAATAACGCTGGGTATCCTTGACCGGGTTGTCTATTTTCGGCTGGGCGGTGCCCTCCAGCCAGCAGCCGACTCCGCCTGCGGCGTTCTGAGCTTTCCGCCAGACTTCCACGCCCCAGGCCGCTTCATCGATAATATCCGGAATGCCGTTGCCGGATTCCGGAATGTCCTGCTGGCCGTCACTGAATTTTTCAGGGAACATGAAATAGGCGGAAAGCAGATCCTGTACGATCTGGAAATGATAGGTCCGGCGCTGGAAATCCCCGGCGTCCCACCAGCCGCCGTAAACGTTGAGTTTTGTGTCCGTCCGGTTTTCGTAGATAACCGTAAAGCGGTCGATCGCTACGGGAGCGCCGTCCTGATCCAGATAGCCAAATGTTTGGCCGGACGGCGAATAGTCGGAGTCCTCCGGCGAATATTTTGAAATCCAACTGTGCAGGTGATCGGCGCCCATTATCCAGTTAGTGTGCGGGGGGCCCTTGGCGATTCCCGAACGCTGGTGAAAAAGTCCGCGGACATGTTTGTAAAACGCTCGCCCGATGGCGTTTCCGCTTATTTCGAAGCTCCATGAACGCCCGATGCCGGGTACGTATATATGGTATCTGCCCGGTTTCCTGAAATCCGAAAAATCCATTTCACAGACCTGTTCCCCGTTCAGCGGAACCGCATTGCCGCCGCCGGTGTAATACTGTTCATTCATGCGCAGCCGGATATCGCCGGAAAAGGCGACGGAGTTGTTTTTTTCATCAATGATGTGAAATTTCCGGTTGAACCATCCCGCCAATTTCAGGGGGCCGGCCGCGGCCAGCCACATGCCGAGGTAGGCGATTTTGCGTCCGGCTTCCGGCAGGTAGCCGACCTGGTTTACCTTGATCGTCCGGGATATTATTTTTTGTTCGTCATAGCAGAATTCGATTTTTTCGCCGTTCCGGGTAGTCAGAGTATATTTTTCTCCCTGCTTCAACGGCGCTGCCGGCTTCAGATAGGCGAAGTGCGCCACCGCCGCGCATTTGACCCGTTTCAAAGTATCGGTCAGCCCCCTTTTTACCCGCATGACCCCGACGGCGTTTATCCAGTAAGCGTTTTGCGTAAATGCAAGTTCTTTCCCGCCGGAATCCTTCAGGATGAAAAAATCCGGATTCTCGAAATTCTCCTTGATCTGCGGACGGTAGGTGGCGATCACGTTTACCGTGTTGAAGTCGTAATAGAAATTATACGACCAGTCTTTTTCCTTGATTTTCCCGGAGTCGAGTTCCCTGAAAAAAGCCCCGCATTCCGCTTTTACGCGTTCCCGCATGAAATCATTATAATTGCCGACGATGCAGATCCAGTCCCTGGTAATGAAATGTATTTTCAGTTTGCCTTTTATGGCTACCGGGCCTTTCGGAAAAATTCTCTGCACCGGGCCGATGGTAATGCCGCGTTCGCGCAGTTCCCGGGTAAGTTTCCGGGCATAATATTCCTGTTGCGCCAAAGTCAGGGTAAGACCGTTTTCCCGGGCTTCCTTTTTTACCTGCGTTTCGCTCAAAGGCCCGTCAAAAACCTTGACTTCATCTATCCTTATCCCGTATTCCTGGGACATTTCCAGCATGCCGATACTGAACTTGCCGTAGGCCGGCAGGTATTCCGCCGCCGCGGAATAAGCCTTTACTCCGTCGACGTAGAGCGAATATTTGCCATCCGTCCCCTGGGGCGGAACGACAAGCGCGTAATGATGCCATTGCCGGTCCGCAAAACGCCGGTAGCTGTAACCGCCGCCGGAACCGGCTTTGGAATTGATTATTCCCCAGGACGGAAAAAGCAGGGCGCCCGGAGAACCTTTATCCGCCGAACCGCAGCCGAAAAAACGGCCGCCGTAGGAATTGCTTTGCGGCAGCCGGGCGAAACCGCAGATGCTGAAGCCTTTTTTGTTGTCCAGAGGCATTTCCGGTCCGGTGGCGCCGAATTTTACCGGCCGCTTTACGGTGGGGCCGAAACAGCGGTTTTTCGCACCCAGGATTTCGGGAGCGGCGGAAAAGATATTTGCATCGGAACAGGGCGTAAGGTGGCGGCTGTTGCCGGAAGCGTCTTTGAAATTTCCGTCAAGTTTATACCAGGCAAGCAGGGCAGGAGTATTTTCAGCGCATGCCGGAGAAGCGGCCAGCGCCACGAAAATAAGGTATGAAAATAAACGCATGAGCTCCCCCTGGGTTATAGCGAAAAAACTCTTGGGCTATTTAGACCGGTCAAATATATAAAAATTATCACCCGGCAAATGAAATTGCAAATCAGACCTTATGTCCTTTGTTTCCGGGACGGCGATTTTTACCGGAAGATAACCTGATTTTCATAAGTCAGGTCGATTGTCGGCTGGCGTCTGCCTTGTTTCTGGCGAAGCGCGTAAGTTAATTTCTGAAGCGAATCCTTGAGTTTTTTCGGCGGAACCAGCACCTTATAGGGGCGGTTTCCTTCGATCATCAGGAAAGTTATCTTTTCCGGAGCTTTCAGTGAAATTGAACTGATCCTGAAATCCCGGAATTCGTACCTTGCCAGTTTGACAAGTTCCACTGCCGATTCCATTTCCGGAAGTTTTTCTCCCGCTTTTATTGTTCTGCACGGGAAATCCCGGATGACCGGCAAAGGATATTTCAGATCCATGCAGTAATTTCTGTCCAGTACGATTGCGTCCTCATCCATCACCCATTTCGAATCATACTCGAATAAATAAGCGATCGGGACGCGCTGGGTAACGGTTATTCTAACGGTGTCAGGCAGCACCCGATATACGCCGGCGCTCTTTATATAGGAGATTTTTTCCACTTTACGCCTTATTCCGGCAAGATTTATACTGAAAAGGTTATCCGTATCCACGTTGAGGCCGAGATATTTCGCCATAGCCCCGGTACGGCCGGGATCCATGCCTTCCAGCTCTATCCGGCGCAGGACAAGGTGTTCATTTTTAGTAAACAGAACCCGGAACATGCCCCAGCCGGCAAGACCGAGCAGCGCGACGGCGGCGAAGATTATGAAAAGGGCAAGAGTTATTCTTACAAACTTCTGCTTTTCCTTTGAAGGTATGGTCTTGCGGGTTTTCCCGCTCTGAGATTTTTTAGCCACAGTCATTTCCATATTCCGATTACGTTTCTCTGCAATATAACACTGTTAGGCGGACATTTCAAAAATTATGGAATGATACTGGGGTAAATTAATATCTGAGGCGCAATCAGACGCAAATGACAAAAGTCAAAAATAACGAAACCGGCGTTCGGGATGCGGCCGGCAATGCGAAAAGCGGTTCTTCTGCACTTTGTGCCACAGATTATTAGCCTGAACCTTTCGCCGTCAAGTTTCAATCCGGCATAACCGGTCGCAAACTCCCTTTTATTCCGTTTGAATCTTGACTGCTTCAGTATTCCGGCTTGCTTTGCTTTATCAGTTCAAAAAAAGTT
>JAQUOK010000217.1 GCA_028717165.1 Victivallaceae bacterium
TGACTGGTATTTGCCCAGCAATATGTCCCGAAGGAGACTGCGGTAAATTTTTTTAATATTTTTGTTCATATGCTCAATATATGTCGGAAATTACAAAAATGCAAATTTCAAGTATAAAAAATGCTTTAAACTTGACAAAATCAGAATAATGATATATAATAAGCTCATGTTGATTGGGCATATTAAAAAAGGTTTATATTTATGGTTAATTTGGTCGAACCTGTACAGCCGAACCGGAAAAGCTGGAAATTCGTCAGGGAACTGGCGCAAGCTGCCGAATGGCATTTTGACTGGAAAAGAGAAGTTCCGGCGCTTGATGAAGCGTACCTTGGTAACGGTGTGACCGTGGAAAATCATTTTCCTGCAGCCGACGGTTGTCTGGAGACGGCCCTTAAAGATTTGGATAATTTTTTCAAGGTGTCCGGGCTAAGCGCCGGAGGCGGCTATAAAATTATTATAGAGAAAACGGATAGCGCCTGCTTTGAAGCCTACCGTCTGGATATAAAACAGGATTCATGCCGAATCCAGGCAGGAGATGCCGAAGGCGTCCGGCGGGGGATTTATTATCTGGAGGATTTGCTTCTCGGTAGTGACGGTCCGTTTCTTGCGCTTGGAAAAACAGAGCGTAAGCCATGGCTGAAATCGCGCATTTCCCGCTGTTTTTTCGGCCCGATAAAAAGACCTCCGCTCAACCGGGATGAACTGGCTGACGAGGTGGATTATTACCCCGAGGAGTATTTGAACCGTCTGGCGCATGAGGGGATTAACGGCTTGTGGCTGACCATTGTTTTCAGTGATTTGTGCAAAAGCCCAAGCGGCGAACTTTCACCCGGTGCGGAAAAACGTCTGGCCAAATTGCGGCGCACCGTGAATAAATGTTTGCGTTACGGTATAAAAACTTATATTTTCTGTATCGAACCGCGCGCGTTGGCTGCTGTTGATCCGCTCCTGCTGAACAACCCGGTTCTCAAAGGCCCGAAGAGTTGGAACGGCAATTATTGTTTTTGCCCGTTCTCGGATATTGCGCAAAATTACCTTTATGAAACAGTGAACCGGATATTTACGCAGGTTCCGGGCTTGGGCGGCATGATCGATATCAGTTACGGTGAACGCCCGACCACTTGTCTCAGCGCCGACTTCGGCAAAGATTGCCCGGTCTGTTCCAGGAAAACTCCGGGAGAAATAATCGCGGCCTCCCTGCGGCCTATGGAACAGGGGATGCATGCCGCTGATCCTGAGGCGGAACTGATCAGTTGGCTGTATGTGCCTGAGAATTATAGCGGCGATCCGGAGGATGTGACGCGGCAAATGCTCGATATTGCCGGGAAATTGCCCGAAGGCGTAATCCTGCAATACAATTTTGAATCCGGCGGCGGCAAGGAACAATTGGGCAAATACCGGCATGCCGGAGATTACTGGCTGTCTTACGTCGGCCCCGGTAAAAAATATGAAACCATAATGCAAAAAGCCCGGGAACGCGGCAGGAGCATATCCGCAAAAATCCAGGTTGCCTGTTCACATGAAGTAGCGACCGTGCCGTTGGTACCCGCGCCGGGGCTGCTTTACCGGAAATATAAAGCAATGTACGAACTTGGAGTTTCCCATGTCATGCAATGCTGGTATTTCGGCAATTATCCGGGGATTATGAATAAAGCCGCCGGGGAACTGGCTTTTGAGGAATTTAAAAGTTCCGAAGAAGATTTCCTGCTCAGGCTTGCCCGCCCCGAATGGGGAAAATATGCGGTACGGGCAGTAAATGCCTGGAAACTGTTTGGCGAAGCTTACTGTAATTACCCTCTGGAAAATATGTTCCAGTATTATGGCCCGATGCATGACGGGGTCGTCTGGCCGCTGTATCCGGAACCGGTTGACATGCCGCTCACACCCACCTGGAAACTCGAATACGGCACCAGCGGCGACCGTTATGGCGAATGTCTGGGGATGTTTTCGCTTGAAGATGTCCTGACTCTGTGCAAAGAGCTTTCTCTGGGATGGCATAAGGGAGTCGAAATCCTGCGGGGAATACGGGAAAAATTGGCTGATTCTAAAGAAGTCCGGAAAGATGTAAGTTTAGTTGAGGCGCTCGATGTCCAGTTCAAATCGGGTTATAATATTCTGAAATTCTATGCCCTGCGGGATGAATTATTGCGTACCGATGCCGGGCAGGGCGGCAATATCTTGGATCAAATGCGGGATATCGTTCTAACAGAAATAAATAACTCTACTGCCATGATTGCACTCTGCAAATTTGATTCGCGCCTCGGTTTCCATTCGGAAGCGGAGGGGTACAAATATTTCCCCGCAAAGCTGAAATGGCGGATAAAACTGCTGAAAAACCTGCTTGCAGATGATTTTCCGCGGACTTATGAGCGTTTGGCTGCCGGGAAAAAGGCGTTGCCGGAAAAACCGGCGAAAGCTTATTGCTGCAACAGCGTCAAATATGAATATACCGCCGATTTCGCCTGGAAAGCGGATTACGCGGATGGCAAACTGAAAATTTCGATAGATGATTTCGCAAATGCGAAAGACAGCGGTTTCGGGATATTTCTGGAAGAAAAACCGTTTTATCCGCCGCAAATCTTTAATCTGAAGAACTGCTGTGAAATCGAAATACCATTGATTACGGATGAAAAGGAAGTAGGATTCAATATTTTCAAAACGGATAAATTAAATTCGGATAACGGCTATAATGGCTGGGTAACTTACTATCCTCGGGCTCTCCGTCTTGCCCTGGGTTATTATGATCCGCAAGCCAAAGGCAAATTGATTCTAAAAAAGAGCGAAATCAAGGAGAAAAATTCCATGAGAGAAAAACTGATAGTGCAAATTAAAGCTTAAACATGTATAATTATCAAAAAGGAGCCACGCAAATGAAAAAGCAAAGGAAATGTTGTAAGGTGTTCAAAATGGACGATTTTACGCTCATTGAACTCCTTGTCGTGATCGCGATCATAGCGATCCTCGCCTCAATGTTGCTTCCAGCCTTGAACCAAGCTAGGGAAAACGCCAAGGGAATTAAATGTATTTCTAATCTGAAACAAATCGGAACGGGGGTTCATCTTTACGCCGAGGATTATGATAATTATGGCCCCGATTTTTACGGTACTGATCGGGTTAATGAATATTATTCGGAATATTTAAACCGTTCACATATATTTGTCGGGATAGGCAAACTTTATAGAACTGGAACCGGAGAATATTACTCCCCATCAAATGGCTATATTAAGAATCCTCAAACTTTCTATTGCCCCAGTGATAAAGTATATACATTTGGAGAAAAACAGAACTATTCATGGGGTGGAAGTTCCGCCTCCATCAGGTGTTCATATGATTATTTAAACCCTTACAGACTGGATGCTGCTGCTGATTACACCGGTTCCGGTTTTACTGCGAATGATATTGGTTGTGCCTATAAAAGCGGGGGGAAGATTGAGCGCTTGGGAGCCGCCCGTATTCCGTTGGTTTGGGATAAAATGGCCCTAGGCTATTTTTTTGTCAATTACGCACATCCGCTCAGGGGTAATGAAGGTACTTATAATGTACTTTTTGCCGATGGCAGCGCAATGCCTAAAATGACCAACTATGCGAAGTTACAGGCCCTTGGAGCTGGCTGGGCTCAAGGTTTTGCATATAAGATGCTCGAATGGAGGTGATGAAAAGGCGGCGTAATATTGGTGATCTGAGAGAACAGTAAAAGTCTAGAGCCAGAAAGACTTGAGTAGGAAATCCGAGGCACTGTGATAGCGCCGGAATTTGGCGAAACATGCCTTAAAAATCAAATTGTTCGGTTGAGTTTTCAGCCGTAAAATCAAAAAAAGAAGATGCGGAAAATTTTTTTGTAGACACAGAATTATTATAGAGGTTCGATTATGAAAAGAATATTGATGGTATTACTCGGAATAGGATTAACAGGAAGCTCTGCTCTGAGCAGTGAAGTAATAAAGCCATTATTTACAGATCAGGAGGTTATTAATAAGTTTCATTTTTACCGGGCTTCCATAAAACGACAAACCGGCCTTGTTAAGTTGGATCGTACCGGAATACTACTTTCCAAGAACGCTTATGGCCCTGGACTATACTCTGTTACTTTTGCAGTGGACGAGTCTCACGAAAAATTCGAATACCACCAACAATATTTTCTTTTTTATTTTAACCCTGTAATAAAAAGAGCAAATGAATTACAGGAGATGCGTAAGGGGGTGGAATATTTGTATATAAAGTGGCGGAAAAGCGGACAAGTGGAATTCGGCCGACATATGAAAAACAATACGACAATTTTGGGTACCTGGTTTGAGCCCGGTCCCCAAAAAACTAGTGCCTATGCGAAAGACACTTTCGTGATCATGAATGTAATTATTCCTGAACCCGGTAAAAATTTGAAGATATATTTTAACAAACCGCCCGAAGGAGACGCGGACTGCGAATTTACGATGCCGGATCATCCGACGAACGGTCTGTTCGGATTTTATAATCCCAAAGCTTATTCCTTTATCATAATTAAAGATATTCAATATAAAAAATTATAGACAGACATATATTAAACGCCAATATCAGGAAGGTAAATGCCAAGACCGAGCGGCCCTGAAAAAAGTCGAAATTTTTTCAGGAGAAGCAACTTCACAGGACTAAATAATTACAAATTTATATTTATTCCAGTCCATACGAATATATCATTTTACGTTGTTATGATACAATTTTTTTATTTTGAATAATTTTTATTTTAACGGCAGTATGTAATTGGCTCAAAAAAACAATAAATTTTTAGGGAGATAATTTAGACTATGTTGAACAAGAAACATATTACGACTTTGGGTATTCTGGCGGCATTAGGAATTTCATTTCAAGTACGCGCAGTGAATATTATGAAATATCTTCCCAGGGACGCTAGACTGGATGGTTCCGTCGACTACCGGGCCGAAATTCAAAAGGCGCTGGATGAAAATGAAACTGTTGAACTTGCCGGCAGCGGCAATCCCGCAAAACCCCTTATATACGGGGTGAAAATTCCCCGCTCACGTATCGGCCTTACTGTGCCTGAAGGACATACGCTTATCGGTTCGTCGAGTGCGGTAATAAAACGTATCCCAAGTGCCGGAAGTGTGCTTCTTACCCAAAAAGGTGTACGCATAAAGGGAATTATTATCGACGGCAACAAAAAGGCTCACTGGCCTGAATTCGAGGATCTGGGTAAAGGAGATATGGGTATCAGGATAGGTCCGGATAACTTAATTGAAAGCTGCTCTATTTATGATATGCCGGGAACCGCTTTCGCAACTTCTTCAGACGGGAGCGTAATTCGCAACTGCAAAGCCAGGAACGTGGGCTATATCGACCTGAAATACTCATCCAACCGTTATATCGGGAAACTGGACCGCTGGTCGGGAGACGGATTTTATATTCGCGGCCATAAAAACCTGGTCATAGATTGTTGTTCCGAGGACGCTTTCAGATGGGATTACACTACTTGTCACGGTAACGTAGGAGATACTTTATTTATTAATTGTAAGGGCCGGGACGTTTTATGGAAAACCTACGGTTTTATTGATATTGAAGCCTGTGACGGAAAAGGGTCTACCATGATCAACTGCAAATCCCCCGACGGTTCGATTGCCATATCAACTTCCGATTCGAAACTTATCGGTTGTACCGCACATCACATTGATGTCCATGCTGCGGACAATATATTTATTAGCGGTTGTGAAACTCTGGGTGGAGGCTTGGCGGTGGGCGGCTGGTGTTCGCTGAGAAAATCATACGTTCGCGGCGGAGCTAATCCGATAGTCATAAACAATGTCATAAACCGCAATATCGCCGAGGCTGGCGTTCCGGGAACTTCGGACTGGTCCTTATCCGTCTTCTCCACTGACGGCAAAGGTATTGTTGCGGGTAATCTGCTGAACGAATATGAAAATGGCCCCGGAATGAAATTCGATAAAGTAAAAGCATACGATAATTTAAAAAAATATGGCCGGTTTAAATTACCGCAAAACTCTGCGGCCGAAAAAATAAAGCGGCAGGTGGAAGCGGAACATGCGGTTGTCCGGTTTCGGGAATTCGGCCGGGAAC
>JAQUOK010000218.1 GCA_028717165.1 Victivallaceae bacterium
ATTTTATATGCGTTCTTCATTTTATTCCTCCTTAACCCATCCGCTTGACCAGAATGTCAAGTGAATCTTTGGTGAAAATGAGTTTTGAGAAACGAAGAAGTTCATAAACGTTAACACTTGCCGCGCTGCGCAGTACCACATTGTCCACGTTCCCGGTAGCTTTTATAATGCTTTCGGTATATTCGGGAACAACGATCAAAGCATTGCAGTCAACTTTCAAAGCATCCAGAAGAGCTTTGGCGTTTTTAGTTTTTCCATCAGCAAATTCAATTTTATCGAGAACGATTACGCTGCCTTCTTCAATCCGCTCGGAAAATGCCCTCTTCAGAGCCAGTTTGCGGACTTTCTTATTAATCTTTTTAGCATAGCTGCGGGGCTTAGGCCCGAAAACAACGCCGCCGCCGGTCCATATAGGATTACGGTTGCTGCCGGCGCGGGCGCGGCCCGTTCCTTTCTGGCGGAACGGCTTAGCGCCGCCGCCGCGGACCTCGCCGCGGGTTTTCGTACAGGCGGTACCGGCACGCTGTTCAGCTAAAAAGCCTACGACACACTCATGGACAGCCTGTGAACCTTTTTCCAGTTCAAAGCAATTATCCGGAAGAGTATATTCGCCGACGACAGCAGCTTTGCTGTCAACAATCTGTAAATTTTTAGACATTCTTCTACCCTCCGGGATTATTTGCCGTTAGTCTTTTTAACAGCTGAATGCAGAAGAACGGTTCCGCCGACCGGCCCCGGAACGGCGCCTTTGACGAAAATAACGTTTTCTTCAGCTATTACGCGAAGTACGCGCAGATTCTGAATAGTTCTGCGGACATTGCCCATATGACCAGGCATTTTCTTGCCTTTGTCAATCCGGCCCGGAAATTCGCATTGCCCGACGGCACCGGTACGCCTTTTCCAGCCGCCGCCGTGAGAATAACGGCCGCCGCCGAAGTTGTAGCGCTTGACCACTCCCTGGAAACCGCGGCCTTTGACAGTCCCGGTAACGTCAAGGAATTCATCCGTCTCGAAAGTGTCGGCGCTGAGCACGCTGCCCAGTTCCACTTCCGGGTCTTTGTCCGTGCGGAATTCTCTGAGAATCGCCGGCAATTCCGTTTTGAGATTGGCTTTTTTGAAATGTCCGAGCATCGCTTTAGAGACATTTTTCGCCTTTTTAGTCCCAAAACCCAACTGGATCGCGGAATATCCGTCGCGATCTTTGGTCATCACATCGACGACCGTACAAGGTCCTGCCTGAATGACAGTTACGGGAATGATTTTCCCGGAGTCGTCGAAGACCTGGGACATCCCGAGTTTTTTACCGATTAAACCTTTCATAATTTGCTCCTTGGTTAAATACATACTCCCAATCGGTGCGGGGGCATTGGTATTCCGGAACCCGTTCAGGATCCGATCTTGATAGAGATGTCAACCCCTGCCGGAAGATTGAGCTTTTTGAGCTCATCAACCGTTTTCACAGTCGGGCTGATAATCTCCAGTACACGTTTATGAGTTCTGATTTCGAACTGTTCCATAGACTTTTTGTTGACATGCGGGGAACGGTTTACCGTAAAACGTTCCGTACGTGTCGGAAGCGGAATCGGCCCGACAATCATGGAACCGGTTCTTTTGGCGGTACCGATAATATCCGAGACAGACTTGTCCAGAATACTATGTTCGTACGCCTGAAGCCGGATTCTGATTTTCTGTTTTTTCGAGTTGCTCATGATCAGTTCTTCTCCATTACTTTTTCTTGAATTGTTTTCGGTACAGGTTCAAAATGCGACGGCTCCATTGAGTACGACGCCCGGCCGCGCGACAGCGAACGGATCGCGGTCGCGTAACCGAATAATTCCGACAGCGGTATCTGCGCCAGAATTCGAGTAAACAGTTCCTGATAGTCGGAATCCACTTCAACAATATTTCCGCGGCGCGCCGTAATGTCGCCGATGAGATCGCCCATATTTTCGTCAGGGGTGGTGATTTCGACTTTCATTATGGGTTCAAGCAGAACCATTCCCGCGGCCTTCACGGCTTCCTTCAGCGCCATTGAACCGGCAATCTTGAAAGCCATTTCAGAGGAGTCGACCGGATGGTAGGAACCGTCCAGGATATCGACATGGAAATCCACGAGCGGATACCCGGCGAGCACCCCGGTCTTCGCGGCTTCGCGAATCCCGTTCTCAACCGGCTTGATGTATTCTTTGGGAATCCTGCCGCCGACGACTTTGCTTTCGACGGTGATGCCGTGGCCGCGCTCCTGCGGATAGATTTTTATGATAGCATGTCCGTACTGGCCGCGTCCGCCGCTCTGGCGGGCAAATTTGGTATCGGCGCCCGCTTCCTTAAGGATAGTTTCGCGGTAGGCGACTTCCGGCGCGCCGGTATTGCAGCTGACTTTGAATTCGCGAACCAGGCGGTCCTGAATAATGTCCAGGTGAAGTTCGCCCATTCCGGCGATAATCGTCTGGCCGGTTTCTTCGTCGCTGCGAACGCTGAAGGTCGGGTCTTCATCGGAAAGGGCGCCAAGCGCCTTGTAAAGTTTGTCCCGGTCGGCAGTGGTTTTCGGTTCCACCGCAATTGAAATAACCGGTTCGGGGAAAGTCATTGATTCAAGCACGATCGGCTTTTTCTCATCACAAATCGTATCGCCGGTGGTTACGTTTTTAAGTCCCACGACGGCAGCAATATCGCCGCTGTAAATGCAATCGCGCTCTTCACGGCTGTTGGCGTGCATCTGGAGCAGACGGCCGAGACGCTCGCGTTTATCGGTGCGCGGATTGTAAACGGACAGGCCTCTTTCCGCCACGCCGCTGTAAACCCGGATAAAAGTCAGTTTGCCGACAAAGGGGTCATTCATGATCTTAAACGCCAGCGCGGCAAACGGCTGCATATCGCCGACATGGCGGCTCATCGCCTCACCGGAATTGGGATCGGTTCCATGAACCTCCCAGACATCCACCGGGGACGGCATATAATCCGTAACCATATCAAGCAAAGGCTGGACGCCTTTATTTTTGAAAGCGGCGCCGCAGCCTACCGGAACAATTTTCGCGCCAAGGGTGGCTTTGCGGACGGCTTTCTTGATCAGCTCCTGGTCAGGCTCTTTATCGTTGAGGAAAAGTTCCATTACCTCGTCATCGACTTCCGCCAGACATTCTATCAACTGATGACGGACTTCTTCGGTCTTCTGCCGGTATTCCGCAGGAATTTCCTCGACCCGCATGGTCGAGCCGGTTTCGTCGCCGTCAAAATAAATCGCCTTCCGGGAAATGATGTCGATCACGCCGGCAAAATTCTCTTCGGCTCCGATCGGCACCTGCAAAGGCACCGGAGTTGCGCCGAGTTTGAACCGGATATCATCAACTACGCCATAGAAATCAGCCCCGGTACGGTCCATTTTGTTAACCATGACCACCACGGGAACATTATATTTCTGCGCCTGCCGCCAGACGGTTTCGCTCTGCGGCTGAACTTTGCCCACTGCACAGAAAACAGCAACCGCACCGTCAAGCACCCGTAAGGAACGCTCAACTTCCGCGGTAAAATCCACGTGGCCGGGGGTATCGATTATATTGATACGGTGATTTTTCCAGTAACAAGTCGTAGCCGCACTGGTAATGGTAATACCGCGTTCCTGCTCCTGTTCCATCCAGTCCATGGTAGCAGTGCCTTCATGGACTTCGCCGATTTTATAACTGACCCCACAATAGAACAGAATACGCCCGGAAAGAGTAGTCTTTCCGGCGTCAATATGAGCCATTATCCCGATATTTCTAACTTTTGCGAGGGGTACATGCCTGCCCGGCGCCTCGACATATTCTTTTTTCACCATATCCGACATTTACTTCTACCTACCATCTGTAATGCGCAAACGCCTTGTTGGCCTGAGCCATTTTAAATGTTTCCTCACGTTTTTTCACTGAAGAGCCGGTATTATCAAAAGCGTCAAGCAGTTCGCCGGCCAAAGCTTCCGTCATGGATTTGCCTTTTTTGCCTTTTGAAAAACTGACGATCCAGCGCAAAGCCAGAGCAACCTGACGTTCCGCGTTCACTTCGATGGGCACCTGATAGGTGGCCCCGCCAACCCGGCGGCTTTTCACTTCGAGTTTCGGTTTCACATTTTCGAGAGCCTGAAGAAATACTTCCAGAGGCTCCATGCCGTTTTTCTTTTTCTGGATTGCGTCAAATGCGCCGTAGACGATACTCTGAGCGGTGGATTTTTTACCACGGCTCATAATAGTGTTTATCAACCGGGAAACCAGTTCACTATTATACTTAACGTCAGGCGTCAGCTGCCGCTTTTCCGGTCTGCGTCTTCTCATAAGCTGTCCTTTTTAGTTCTGACCTTAAATAATTATAAAACAAAAATTTAACAACAAAACTGCCGGCACCGGATGATGACGACAGTATACATTTACAAAAATACAATCCTTTATTTAGGACGTTTCACCCCGTATTTGGAGCGTCCCTGCTTGCGGTTGTTAACCCCAAGGCTGTCCAAAGCGCCCCGCACCACATGGTAACGCACGCCCGGCAGGTCACGGACACGACCGCCTTTGACCAGGACAACAGAGTGTTCCTGGAGGTTGTGGCCTTCGCCGCCGATATAAGCGGTGACTTCCTGGCCGTTGGTCAGTCTCACCCTGGCGATTTTACGCAGTGCCGAGTTCGGCTTTTTAGGCGTTCTGGTTGTAACCTGTAAACAAACCCCGCGTCTTTGAGGACAACGGTCAAGAGCTCTCGATTTGCTCTTCTTTATCTTCACTTGCCGTCCTTTACGGACTAACTGGTTGATTGTCGGCATTTTTTTACCTGTAATTTATACTGTTCTTTTAAAAAGTTTAGCTAAAGGGCTTAAGATACCTGAATTTTCCGTTTTTGCAAATTTTTTTTCTTTTTTTCAGCAAAAAAAACTCAAACCGGCAGTTTTATAACCCGAAAACCAGGGAAGACAAGCCCGCTTTTGGGAAAAAAGCGCTCTTTTCTTCCCCGGATACTACCCCTGTTTATTGTTCCGCTTCCTCAAATTCCGGCTCCATCTCTATTATTTCCGGCGGAACCTCTTCTCCGAGGCACTGCAGCTGGATATTCTGCATTTCTTCAGTTCCGGTTCCGGCCGGAATAAGATGACCGGTGATGACATTTTCCTTGAAGCCGGCAAGCAGGTCTTCCTTTCCCAGGGTCGCCGCTTCCGTGAGGATGCGGGTGGTATCCTGGAATGACGCCGCGGAAATAAAGCTTTCCGTTTCCAGAGTGGCTTTAGTTATACCGAGAACGATCGGTTCGGCTTCCGCCGGTTTGCCGCCCTGCGCTATGACCCGTTTGTTTTCGGACTCAAAAGCGAGACGGTCAACCTGTTCGCCGTTCAAATAGATGGTCGAACCCTGATCCGTCACTCTGACTTTCTGCATCATCTGACGGACTATCACTTCGATATGCTTGTCGTTGATTTCAACGCCCTGAGCACGGTAGACCAGTTGGATTTCATCCACCAGATAGCGCTGCAATTCCTGCGGTCCGCAGATTTCCAGCAGCGAATGCGGAACTATCGAACCTTCAGTCAGCTTCTGTCCTTTATGCACCATGTCGCCTTTGCTTACGGAAAGGTGCTTGTAGGCAGGAATATTGTTATGTTCCTCGGTAACTCCGGTTTCGGGATCGCGGATGACCAGCTGGCGTTTACCCCTGATCATTTTGTCAAGTTCAATAACGCCGTCGATGCGGGCGATTTCCGCAATATCTTTCGGTATCCTGGCTTCGAACAATTCAGAAATACGCGGCAGACCGCCGGTAATGTCCTTGTTTTTGGCCGCTTGGCGCGGAACTCGCGCCAAAGCCATACCGGGAGTGACTTTCGCTTTGGCTTTGGCTTTGGTCATCAGGAAAGCTCCTGCCGGCAACGGATAATTCGCCACAAATTCGCCGTCCTTATCGGTAATGACGATTTGCGGATGCAGGTCTTCCCGGTGTTCCATTACCGTAGTTTCCTCGGTACAGCCGCGTTTCGAACGGTTGAGGGTTACGCCTTCAACCAGGTCGTGAAGCTCAACGATACCTTCTTCTTCGGCAATGATCGGAA
>JAQUOK010000219.1 GCA_028717165.1 Victivallaceae bacterium
TAATTTATTCATTTGTCAGATTTCCCATTTTGTCGATTTTACTGATTAGCGTTATAAGCTGAAGCAGGCCCTGTTCAAGACTGTCCAGCTCAATAAAGCTGCGGTTTGAACTGCCGCCCGTCCCTTCAGCCAAGCCTATGGATATGGAAGGAATGCCCTGCGCCAGGCAGACGGTTATCTGGGTGCTGGAGTATTCCGTACGAGGTTTGTAGCCCAGATCCTTGATGGTTTCCAGGGCGCACTTCACTAAGGGATGGGAACTGCTTAAGCCGGAGGCTTCATGCCTGCCGAAAAAATCACAGGTAATATTCGCGCCGTTTTTGGCGGCGATATCGGTGCAGTTGTCAACTATTTGTTCGCACAAATGATCCATCATCGAATTTTCATCACTGAGTATTTCGAGATTTATATGGGCGTCATGGCTCACCGTACTGTAACGTTCGCCGCCTGAGATCATGCCTATATTCATGACAGTCTTCGGTTTTTTCGGCAGCGGGATCGAGTTCAGGCTGTTAATGACCTCGTTTGCCGCCAGGATAGCGTTTGATTCCGACATCCGGCTCCAGGAAGATTCTATTTCCGGTTCCTGAAGTTCGCAGTGAATATCGCAGCGGACCCGGCTCGAACAAAAATAATCGAGGGAGCCGAGGTACAGGCCGGTGAGATTGATTACCGCGTTGATCCGGTCGCCGTATTTTTTGAGGAAAGTCCTGATTCCTTCGAAATCGCCGCGGCCGTGATAGCGGGTGGTACCGAGCAGGATTATATTGCAGTCGAGTTCGAGTTCCAGTTTCCGGAAAATATCCGGCAGGGTTATCAAAGTCGCTATTCCCAGATTGTCGTCGGCTACCCCGGCGCCCTGGACGCGGTCAACGGAAACGGTGATGCTTTGATCGATATTCAGACTGAACTGATTGTCCATATGACTGCAGATCAGGAGGTTGCGTTTTCCGATTTTGCCTGAGACAAGCCCTATAGCATTATGCATCCGGTCGGTTGTGGGGTCGACAGTTGCCATTTCGGCGTAGCGGCTCAGGATAAATTCGGCGCGCTTCCGTTCGTAAAAAGTCTGGGCAGGATATTCCGACAACAGCGCCAGATTGCCCAGAAGCATTTCACGGGCTTCCATTATTCCCGCCCGCCATTTTTCTTTCTGTTCGGCAGCTTCGACGGCGTTTCTTGGGTGATTGGTTTTTATCATCTATGATTTTCCCGTAATTTATTTTTGTGTCTGCTTTTCTATAATGAAAATCTAACATTCAATTGTTAGGGAAATGTTATGCGCATACGATTTTTCTGTTAAGAGTGTTAAGACTATATTAGTTTGTGGTTTGCCAAAAAGCAAATTTCTTTTTTTATCTGTCAACTTGAATATGACGGGGTTCAGCTCTAATGTATAGGGATTTGGAAAATTTAAAAAGGTAAGACCGGAATTGATAAAGTTTATTAAAAATCTCCTGACTCGTAACAACAACAGTTCGAACCGTCATTCAGAAAGAGAGGCTCTCGCTGTTAAAAGAATCAAAACTCAAAAAAGCACTAAAATAAAATCTGGCCCGCAACAAAATGCGGAAAAACTAAAACCGCGGAAACCGCAAACGGTAAGGAATAAATCCGCCGCCCCGAAAGCCAAGGTTCACTCCCCCGAAATTATTGAACATAAAAAGAAAATTCCGCCGAAACCGGAAAAACTGATAATTTATCCCGAAGCGGAAGGCAAAACCCGTTTTACCGACCTGGCGCTGCATGAAGATATTCTCTTCGGGCTTCAGGAAATGGGTTTTGAGTATTGTACCCCGATCCAGGCAAAATCGCTGCCGTTTCTGCTTCAGGGACGCGATACCGCCGGCAAAGCCCAGACCGGAACCGGCAAAACCGCCGCGTTTCTGGCCGCTTCATTCAGTAAATTCCTTAACGAACCGAAAGCGGAACCTCAAGCCGGCGCCTGCCGCTGCCTGATCCTGGCTCCAACCCGGGAACTCGCGATACAGATATACAAGGACGCCGAAGACATATCGTTGTTCACCGGCCTGAACAACCATGTGGTTTTCGGCGGCATGGACCACCGCAAACAGCGGGATATGTTGAATAAGCCGATTGATATCCTGATCGGTACTCCGGGACGGATAATCGATTATTCCAACAGCCGTCATCTGGATTTGTCGCAGACCGAGATACTGGTTCTGGACGAAGCCGACCGCATGCTTGATATGGGTTTTATACCCGATGTCCGGCGGATCATCAGCAAACTGCCGCATAAGGATAAACGCCAGACCCTGCTTTACAGCGCCACCCTTGACGGCAAGATTCTGCGCCTTGCGGACTCCTGGCTGAAAGACCCGATTCAGGTGGAAGACGAGGCTGATAAACTGGTTACCGACCTGATCGAACAGAATTTCTATACAGTTTCCCTCGATGAAAAATTCGCGGTATTGTACTGGATAATAAAAAATGAGAAATATGACCGGATGCTGATTTTCGGCAACCTAAAAAGCCGGAATTACGATGTTTATAAGAAACTTAAGCATTATGGGATCGACTGCGACCTGCTTTCCGGCGATATTCCCCAGCCGAAACGCATGAAGATACTTGAAAGTTTTCGTTCCGGGAAACAGAAAATCGTCATTGCCACAGACGTCGCGGCCAGGGGAATACATGTCGAGGATGTGTCCATCGTCATCAATTACGATCTGCCTGAACGCGCCGAAGATTATGTCCACCGCATCGGGCGTACCGGCCGCGCCGGCAAAAAAGGCAGATCGATCAGTTTCGTCTGCGAATACGGGGCTTATTCACTGTCAATAATCGAGGAACTGCTTGGTGAAGAGGTCAAATGCGTCATTCCTCCGGATGAATTGCTGGAAACTCCGCCCAGACTAGAAACCCGGTGCCTGAAACCGTACCGGAAACCGCGAAAATAAAAAAGCTGAATGAACATCAAACATTGAACATCGAATGTAGCTCACTCTGCAAAGGCTGTGACTGACCGAAGCAAAAGTCAGCCGTCCTGCTTGAGAAATTTATTTTGTTACTCCCTTTGAGATTCGATGTTTGAACAAGTAGCTTGCGATTTCCGAGCGCAAAGCGCGAACCGTTTTTGTTAAAAGCACAAACACATGGGGAAAAATAATTATATGAAGATAATTATTACTTTACAGGCCGTTCTTGTTCTTTTTTTTGCCGGCGGGTGCAATACTCCGCAGGAACCAATTCTTCCCAAGCAACTTAATTCTGTTCCTATTCCTACTGGGCGTTTGGGGTATCCCCTTGGAACGTATTTAACGCTTGAGGGAGTACGAATGGAACCGGGAATGAAAGTCGGGACAAGAACCCTTATCGTCGATACGGTTAACGGTAAAAAACTTGCCGAACCCGTCAGCATCTGGGTCGAGAATGCAAAACATCCGGGGCTTCCTAAAGCTGTAAAATGTGTGATCAGGGGGTATGAGTCAGGTAAGATGATCGGAGTACCTTTTGCCGTAGTAAAAGCCGAGAATATGCCTTCGCCTCAATCTGGCTGGAAATTCCATATATACTTTCTCATTACATCAGTCGTCAAACCTGATTCTCTGAAAAAGGAATGAAACATCCCTGAATATTTGAAAATTACAAGGGGGATTTATGGCCACAAAACCGCCGGAATTTGAGTCGGAACTCGCCATGCAGGAGTTCTGGAACAACATGGATATATCCGGCTGCTTTTATTCTGAAGATAATATTCCTCTTACTGTTCGTTCGCGCGGCTGCCCGAACCGGGAAAGCGGGCCGGACTTTAAAAATGCCGCAGTCAGGCTTGGGGACGAAAAACTCAAAGGCGATATTGAACTCCATTTGCGGGCCTCCGACTGGTTTGCGCATCAACACCAGCATGACCGCGCCTATTCAAACGTGATTCTGCACGTGGTCGGGAAAAACGACCTCGATCAGGCGCAACGGGAATTATTGCCGCCGATGCTGGTTTTGAAACCGGATAAGCGCCGGAAAACCGGGATTTTAAAAGGGAAGTGTTCGCATGAACTTTATGCTATGGGCCCGAAAAAAGCCCGTCAGCTTTTCCTCAAAGCGGGAGCGCACAGATTTAGAGAAAAAACGGAATGTTTTACCCGCCAGATTATTATTGAGGGGAAGGAACAAAGCTTCTGGCGTTTCCTTTTTGAGGCTGCCGGATATAAACGTAACAGCCCGGCGTTCAGACTCCTGTTCAAGCGTTTCCTGACTTACCCGAAAGAACTCCGTAAAAAGCATTTTGAGGATATTTTATGGGGAGAATCCGGTTTGTTGCCGGATCTGGCTGGAAATAATATTCATCCCGAAATGAAAAATTTTGCAGTGGAACGCTGGAATAATTGGGGACGGATATGCAGTCATGCCAGTACGCCGATAATCTGGAAATCCGGCGGTCGCCCGGCAAATTCTCCTGAACGCAGACTGGCGGCGCTGGTTAACTGGATGCGTCAGTTCGGAAATGCCCCGCTGAAAGAACTGGGGAAATATGCCGAAATTTTTTCACCGGATGAATTGGTAAAACACGTGATCGGGAAACTGGAAGTTTCCGATCCTTTGTGGGATAAATTCGTCAATTTCAACACGGCTAAAAATTCCCCCGCCAAAATCAGCGGCAGGAGTTTTGTTCTGGAGGTTGCCGTCAATGTGGTATTTCCGGCGGTCTATGCCATGACTCGCTTTGAAATTTTCGATGATCCGGAATTCGTAATCGGGCAAATAGAAAAAGCCTGGCAGCTTTTGCCCGCCACTCAGGAGAATGCGATAACCGGAAGGGCTGGGGAGCTGTGGTTCAAAGACGCGAAACAGAAGCACAAAGTATTAAATTCCGCCGCCGCCCGTCAGGGTGTGCTGCATGTTTACCGGGAATATTGTGAAAAATGCCAGTCCGACTGCAACAGTTGCAAATGGCTGTAGTTTCTTAAGCTGTCCGTGTCTGTCCGGTTTATCTTTGTTTCCCTCCCTTTTCCCCCCTTGTAAAACTCCCGACCAGGATATATATTATAGACAGCCGGGTTCTTCTTTTTCATGGGGGTGATCCGGATTCGACTGGATTAGTTACTGGTTGATGGCATGCCGAGGATGACCGTTGGCCTCGTTAATCATCGGTTGCAATATTAATTGCCAACGAAGAATACGCATTAGCTGCTTAAGTTCAGCTACGTCTCTCCTCTGACGGACGCTAAGAGGGTCGAGGCGTCAGCCGCGTCCTGGCTTCGGAACCTGGTCTTTTGGTTTCGGGCAAGATTCTGATAAAGACTAGTCTGGAGGCGCGCTTTGTTCATCGGCATAGCGGAAGGACGATAAACTTTAATGATGGACTACGCATGTAGAAGTCTTCTTTTCACTCTTTCAGCACGCGGGTTCGACTCCCGCCACCTCCACCATTTATTTTTGAGCTTAAATTACTTACCTCGATATAACGTTTTATTGAGAATTGTTTATAAGGCTTAACTTTAATTTTTTAATGGCTTTTTCACGGCCCTTGACATATGAACAACCGCATATCCTCCATTCCGGAGAACGTTTCACGCTGTCATGCCAGGCGCAGGTATCAATGGTGTCTGTAATTTTTGAATATATACGTATCAGCAAATCCTTTGCCGGCATTATATCCCCATATTTCAGCCCCGTGATTTGAAGTACGTTGAGATCTTTTTTCTCATCGCGTAAACCAATGCCTATTTTTCCGACGCAGAGATTATTTTCAGCATCATAAAGAAGACATGCCGGGCATATCATGCACGGCCCCGGAATAAGTTCAACCGGAACCTCCGGTCCTTTCAGTATCCGCTGCCAGATCTCAAAATGATTATCTGTTACCGGTTTCCATTCATCAGTTCCGTAATTGTTGAAAAAAGCGGTAAAACACAATAAATGATGAGGACGCATCCTGAGACATGACGTTTCCGCGATGATTTCCGATTAGGACATTTGTCCGGTAAGTTCTGAATAAGACTTGAAAGCTGGTGTTTAACCTTTATTTTTCGAATCCCAAATCAAAAAACAAAAAGGAAAAACACCATGGGCCAATGTACCCTAAA
>JAQUOK010000220.1 GCA_028717165.1 Victivallaceae bacterium
TCCCTGTCCAAACTGTACATGAGCAACTACGTCAGTATAAACGTAAAGGATGCGGTGTCGAGGATTGACGGCGTCAACTACGCAATGATCTTCGGGGCGCTGGATTACAGTATGCGGATCTGGCTGGATCCGATGAAAATGGCGGCGCTCAAGATTTCGGCACAGGAAGTCGCCGACGCGATCCGGGCCCAGAACGTCCAGGCCGCCACCGGCGCGGTAGGAGCCGAATTCAGCAGCGATCTGATGCAGTACAAGGTCAACACTTCAGGCCGCCTGAAAAACGAAAAGGAGTTTGCCCGGATAGTTATCCGCAGCAAAGACAAAGGCCGCCAGATACTGCTCGGTGACATTGCCCGGATAGAACTTGGCGCCAGCAGTTACAGCGGGAGCAGCTTTTTCAACGGCAAACCGGCAGTGGTAATGGCTATTTACCGGAACAGTGAGGCGAACGCGCTTAACGTAGTCTCCTCCACCACCGCAAAAGTGGAGGAACTTTCCCGTTATTTCCCTCCGGGCATGAAATACTGCCTGGCTTATGACCCCACCAAATTTGTCCGGGCAACCCTGTCCGAAATCATTACGACGCTGCTGCTGACTACGTTCCTGGTAGTGGCGATCACTTATATTTTCCTCCAGGACTGGCGAGCGACTCTGATTCCTTCAATAACGATCCCGGTCGCACTTATCGGAACTTTCTTTTTCCTTTATATTTTCGGGTTCAGCGCCAACGTCCTGACGCTTTTCGCGCTGATCCTGGCAATCGGCACGGTAGTGGATGACGCGATCGTTGTGGTCGAAAACGTAATGCGGCTCATTGAAGAAGAAGGGCTTCCGCCCCGCGAAGCCACTTTCAAAGCTATGCAGCAGATAACCGGCGCCGTCATAGCGACGACTTTAGTATTGCTGGCGGTATATGCCCCGATCGGTTTTTATACCGGGATGGTGGGCACTATCTATAAACAGTTTGCCGTTACCATGTGCACTTCCATTACTTTGTCCACCGTCAACGCCTTGACTTTGAGTCCCGCGCTTTGCGCAATTCTGCTGCGGCACCACCGTCCGCCGCGCGGCGTTTTCAAATGGTTTAACCGCGGCTTGAATTTTTCAGCCGGCACTTATCTGTTTTTTGTCCGGACGCTGGTTCGCCGGGGACTGATCACGGCAATCCTTTTCGGCCTGGCGCTGGCAGGAAATTACTTTCTCTTTGCAAAACTCCCGACTTCATTCCTCCCCCAGGAAGACAAGGGCGCGTTTTTCTGTACCGTGCAGCTTCCGCCCGGCGCGACGATCAAAAGGACTGACAACGTACTGTTGAACCTTAATGAAAAACTCCGGAAGATCCCGGGCGTGAAAGACATTATGGCGATCAGCGGTTTCGGCATAATCGGCGGCCGCGGCGAAAATATGGGTATGGTCATCGTCACCCTGGATGACTGGGCTGAACGCAAAGGGCCGAAACTGTCGGTAAATGCAATCCGCAGCCAGGCCCAGACAATCTGCAACAACATTGTCGAAGCTAATATAAATTCTTTCATTCCCCCGGCAATTATGGGGCTGGGGGTTACCGGCGGAGTTACTTTCATGCTCCAGGCCACGACCGGGCAAACGCCGCAGGAACTGGCTTCGGCCCTGCAGACGGTGCTGATGAAAACCAATACGCAAATGCCGGAATGCATGTACGCATTCAGTACATTTGACGCCGATACTCCGCAGCTTTACCTCGACCTCGACCGTAATAAAGCAGAGGCGCTCGGAGTTCCGGTCAGCCGGGTATTCTCGTCATTGCAGAGCAAACTGGCTTCCTATTATGTCAATGACTTCAATCTTTACGGCTATGCCTTCAAAGTCAAAATGCAGTCCGAAGCCGCCAACCGCGACAACATTAACGATATCGAACAGATATTGATCATGAGCAACAACGGCAAAATGGTACCGCTGAGCGCGATCGCCACGCTTAAATACATTACCGGCCCGCGCCAGCTGGAACGGTTCAACCAGTTTATAGCGGCAAAAGTCAATGCCATGGCCGCCCCGGGGATAAGCAGCGGAATACTGATGCAGAAAATACAGGAAATGGTCGATAAGGATTTGCCCGGCTATCGTGTGGCATGGGTGGACATGAGCTATCAGGAACGCCAGAATGAAGGAAAAATCGTCATTTTGATGGGGATTACGCTGCTGTTCGCTTATCTCTTCCTGGTTGCTTTGTATGAAAGCTGGACGGTTCCCTGTTCAGTAATCCTTTCAGTCGGAATAGCAATGCTCGGCGCTATGGCCGGACTGAAGATATTCAACATGCCGCTGAGCATTTACGCCCAGTTGGGCCTGATCATGCTGGTCGCTCTGGCAAGCAAGAACGCAATCCTGATCGTGGAATTCTCCAAACAGGAACGCGAAGCCGGAGTTTCGATCGAAGACGCCGCCCTCACCGGAGCCAAAACGCGCTACCGGGCGGTGTTAATGACCGCCTATTCTTTCATTATCGGGGTATTCCCGATGGTGATCGCCACCGGCGCCGGAGCCGGAAGCCGGCGTTCAATCGGGATGACCACTTTCTGGGGCATGATCGCGGCAACGCTTATCGGAATTATTTTTATTCCGCCTTTATACGCTCTTTTCCAGCGGCAGAGTGAAAAGATAAATTCCCGGATAAGCAAGCTGTTCCGTCAGTAACGGCTAGCTGCGCAACCGGTACTTTTGTGGCACAACATATCTCTCATGTCCCCAGTGAAGCAAGGACGCGGACACGTTTTTAAGGAAAGCGCGCGCGGCGGGTACGGAATACCTCTATCGGACGGCACGGCGGCGGAGTGGCAAGCACCTGAATCCCTTTACCGTAAGACCTTTCCCAGAAAAAAGCGTACATCGTACCATCGTAGTTCGGTTTCACTACCGGCTCGTTCATGAGGAACCTGAGCTCTTCATCAGTAGCGTCGGGAAGTTTTTCCATTGCGTAATCACGCATCATTTTAATCGAAGATTTCGGGTCCTTCATACGTTTGAAGTCTTCCTGCATCTGCTTGAAAACCTCTCCAGGATCAACCCGCCGCAGCGGAGCGGCGTCATTGCTTTCACAACCATTCAAAAAAATCCCGGCGGCAATCAGCGTCACAACTGCGACAGCGCTTGAAAATTTCATCCTGCTTCCTTTTATCTTATAATGATATTGAATTCATTTGAGTTGCAGCGCAATTCCGGCGCATAAACGCCTGCGGCAATTACCGGCAAGGCGCTGAATCTGCCCGGGGTTACCGCCCGCATGCGGTATGACATACTGTGCCTGCCCCTCCCCAGGCAACGGACATAAAAACGCATCAGGGTATCCCGCGCCTCAACAAACGCGCCCAGGCTGTTTCCGGTATAACCGCTCAGAACATTGACCGGTTCGAATCCCGCCGGTTTGCCGTCGTCTACCACAATATACTCGTAATCGTTTTTAGATTCAATAGTTAATTCAATTTCTATAAGGTCCCCGCTCGAAATTTCACTGTAATCCTTGATTGCCTCCCGTTTGTATTTTTCCGCATTCAGTTTGAGGGCCTGGCCGCGGCCGCCGCGCGCCTGCGCTTCCGCCTTTACGGGCACAAGTTTGAAATACTGCCGCGTCACCTTCAGATCAAGTCCGGCCGCTTTAATAAAATCCTCCATCGTGAAATATGAGGCGTAAGTATTGAAATAGAGCGTCCCTTTTCCCTCACGGCGAATTCCGATATCGTGTTTGCCCGGAGTCAACAGCTGCGCCGGAATTTCAACGGAGTTATCCAAAGTAAACATGTTTTTCGAATTTACGGTTAGCTTCCTGACGGTTTTGCCGTCGTAAAGTACTTCGATATTCATATCGGGCCTCGCTTCACCGCTGTTCAGGACAAAATCACAGAGCGCCTCGACGCACAGTCCGGTATCGACAACCGACGTCCAGTAAGTCGCGTGTTTACGGTTTATCAGGATATATTTCGCCAATTGTGCCGGCCGCTTCCCTTTGGGGTCAACTTTCGCCAGCAGTTTCAGGTATTCGGCCTGCGTATCGATATCCCGGCCATACCAGCACCACCAGCAATAATTTTCCGGCAGACGCAGATAAGCGGTCTGGTTTTCCGCATCCTCAACTATAAACTGTTCGATATTTTTCAGCAGCAGCTGCAGTTTCGCCTTGGCGTTCAGCCGGTAACACGCCGAAGCAAGGAGCGTTATGCCGTTCAGACTCAATTCGGAACGGCAGGCATAGAGTTTTTCCAGCAGGAAAGCGGATTTTTCCCCGGTCTTTACCAGAGTATCGAAAACCAGCGCGTCAACATCGCATGCACTGCTTCCTTTTTCTTTCAAATCCTCAATTCTGCGTTCCTGCCATGTTTTCAGCCAGTTTATCCCGGCCGCCAGCATTTTTGCCTCAACGGACACGCCGTTGTCTTTAGCCAGAAGCAGAGCCCGAACCGTCCTCACGGTAGTATAAACTTCCGAATTTTCGTAAAAGGCGCTGAACCAGCCCCAGCCGCCGTCGCTGTTCTGCATTCCGGCAATGTTTTTCAGTTCCCGCTCAACGATTTCCTCTACCTTTTTGTTGCTGAAGACAGGATTATTTTTCAAACGTTTCCACTGCGAAGCGCGTTCTTTTTTGCCTCCGAGTTCCACAGGATTGAGATTAGTCCGGGATTTCTCGATTTCAGCCAGGTCAACGTTCAGTTTTTTCAGTGTATTACGGGTTATCAGCGCAGGTATGAAACGGTTGACGGTAGAAAAAATATCCTTGTCGCCGGTATTGACCAGGTAAGGCAGGGCATCAACCAGCGCCAAGGCAACCGAGGGCGAAAGGTTAACGGTCAACTTCGCCGAACCATCCCGCAGTTTACCGGGAATATCGACCTTTACGGCCGCATCACGCTTTTCTCCGTTCAGCGCCCCGCTGGAAGCCGTCTGTTTGCTTATCCCTTTTACCGCCACCGGAAGTTTTAGTTCCACCGCGTCGGACTCTTTGCCGCAGAATGATTTCACCGTGATCACCGCTTCTCCTGTTTTAAACGCCCTCACCTGCCAGTCAAGGCGTTTCTCTCCCCCGGCGCCGATTTGAACTTTCTGTTCGGACGGGCTCAAAAGCCGCAGGTATTCTTCCTGAATTTCGAGCGTCACGGAAGCGTTCCCCCCCTTATCGCCCTGATTCATTACGAGCGCGGAAACCGTGGCAGTATCCCCGGTATTCAAAAAACGCGGCAGGATCAGTCGGACCAGGTAATCCTTGCTGACAACGATTTCCGTCTCCCCCTGTCCCACGCTGCATTTATCCGTCATTACCCAGGCGCGAATCTTCCAGGACGTCAGGTTATCCGGCAGGGGCACCGGTAATTCCGCCATTCCCCGGCCATCGGTTTTGAGCGCAACTTTCCAGAGAATCGAATCGGCAAAATTCCTGCGGACAACAACCGCCGGTTCCTGCGCAACCGCCGACTCGGCGGCAGCCATGGGACTGTATAAAATCTTCGTTTTTTCCAGTGCCGCACCGTCGCGCATGACTCCGCCCAAACCAAACGTCATCATATTGGGAGCCGGCAACGAACCAAAGATACCAAGCGGCCTCATATATGCTTCATTCCGTTTCAGGACGTTTCTGAAACTTTTATCCAGACTCGAACGGATCTGCGCGTACCAGTGCCGGGTCCATTTCCAGAAAAATGAATTTATTTCCGGAATATTGCCGCCGCCGTTTATTATATCCAGAGCTTTGTCGTAAACCGTCAACACCACCTCGCCGCTTACCGGCTTGCCGGCAGAATCGCTTATTTTTATTCCGAGCGGGCATTTGGCGCCCGGTTTATACTTGTTTTCAGCGGTTTTCAGTTCGATAATCAATATTTTCTTTTCGGGCGGCACGACTATCTGTTTTATGACGCTGTATGCCTTACCGTTACGCACGGCAACAGCCTCGACAAAGATATTCGGCATATCGGAACGGCGTATTTTAAGTTCTTCCAGGCTGTGCGCGGAAGACACATTCAGCAGTTTGGCGTAATTTATCATTCCGGCATTTGACGGCCTGACAAAAAG
>JAQUOK010000221.1 GCA_028717165.1 Victivallaceae bacterium
CCAGTTTTTCTGAAATTTGTTATTTTTCCTTTTTTCCCGCCCTTGTTTTTTTCCGGCAACTGCTATATTAAAGCTTGCTTGTTTGTTTGTACAAAATCTGTTTGTGAAGGAAAATATGCGTTGTCCCAAGTGCAGTTGTGAAGATGATAAAGTCATCGATTCCCGGTCGGTACAGGAAGGCGCCGGCGTGCGCCGGCGGCGGGAGTGCCTGAATTGCCGGCACCGTTTTACCACCTATGAGGGGATTATCCAGGCCGAGCTGAAAATTATCAAAAAGGATAATATTCGAGAGGATTTCGACCGGGGCAAACTCCGTCGCGGTATAGAAAACGCCTGTTATAAACGCCCGATCGACCCGGAAGTGATCGATCAGATGCTTGAGAATATTTACAGTTCCATCCCGGAAAAATATGATAAGGAAATTCCCAGTTCCGAGATCGGCAATTATGTCATGCAGGCCCTGAAGGAAGTTGACCATGTCGCCTATGTGCGTTTTGCCTCGGTATACCGCAAGTTCAAGGATGTGGAAGAATTTATCGAAGAGATAAAGGCGCTTAAATAGATATTATGGTGAAACTGACAGATGATTCCATTATGCTGGTAAGCCCGTCCGGCGAGACCAGTGTTTTTGATCCCGAACGTCTCCAGAGCAGGATTATTCAGAGTTTTCTTGCCGCTGGCGTCAGCGAAAGCTACCTTGCCGACGATATCAGCCTGGCGGTGGAGTTTTCGTTGCGGAAAAGCAGGCGTAAAGAAAAAATTTTCACTTTGTCGGAAATCAATAACAGTGTCGTTCAGATTCTTAAAGATACCGGATTCCCGGAAACTGCCGCTATCTATATGCGTCATAATGCCTGTTCGCGGTTAACGGTAGATCCGGATTTCAACACCGTCAGGAAGCTTTTGCAGAAAAACATGGCGGTATCCCCCGAACTGCTCGATGAACTTGCCGGTAAAGTCGTTTCCGCAGCGCAGCACCTCAATATAAAAAGCGCCGCGCCTGAGCTTTTTGTCGAACTTGCCAAACATTATGAGACCGAGGAGTTCGCCGCCGAAGACATCGAACTCGTCAGCCTGGATTCATGGGAGCAGGATAACCACTGGCTGGTTTCCGTAAAAACGATCGAGCAGGAACTGCCGGTTTCGGCCCGCGCCTTGATTGACGCCGGAGTTCTCCGTTTAATCGGCGTGAGCAGAATGTTTCCTGCAATCCGGATATTTTTCATGATAAACGCATTCTGCCGTTTTCACGGCCTGAACGGTCCGCTCACCGAAATGGTTCTGATCCCATATTTATTTGCCGCCGGGAAAGCGATAGACAGTTGTATTATGACTGCTGAGAGTTTAGCGGAAAAGCGGAATGAACTGCCGATATTCCTGACCATACCGGATATGTCGAGTTTCGCGGCGCAGATGCTTGACGCTTCGTGGCCGGAAGTGGAAAAGAACTGCCGGGAAATGGTCACGCCGCTGTGCAATTCGCTTTCGCGCCCCTTGTTCAAACTCAAACTGACCTGAACGGAAATCAGCTTCCGAAGCAGGTTTGCAGGAGAAGCATTATTCCGCTGATATAGGCCGGGGCGACGAAAATTACCGCGGCTATCCGCGCCATTTCCAGCTCGTTTTCGGTATGTTCAAAACCGGGAGGGCAAATCCAGTCATCCTTGCCCCAGACTGTCATATAGATATCCGTTATTACCAGCGGAACGATCAGGAGACAGAACCATATGTTTATCCCGTCGGCCCAGCCGGGGGTGAAATAAATAAGCGTTACGGCGCTTAAATAGGCGGCGGCGATAATTTCGTAAATTAGTAATGCTGTACTGGCTTTGGCGCGAACCCACAATACACTGTTAATCAGGATGCTGACAAAAAATATCAGCAGATATCCGTACATCAAATAACGCATAAACACCTTGCCGCCGGTTAAAATTTTATTTTTGCGTACCCGATGCGAGGAGCTCTTCCGCGTTCATCGGGCGGGTTTTCGACAATCTGCCGGGATCAGATTCCGGATCGAAATTCCCGGGTATCTTCAGGGTTTTGAGAATCTCTTCTTCTCCGCCGGAAAACCCGTTGCCGCCATTCCTCCGATATTCCGGTTTGCCTTCGAAAAGCGCCGGCATTTCATGCCGCATGTATTTGGCCAGGGTTACAATAGTGGGTACATTGCCCCTGCGCAAGATGTATTGTTCAAGTTTTTTCATGGTTTTGGCGGTACTGGGATAGCGTTTATCAGGGTCGGTCGCCAGCATGCAGCGCAAAACGGCAAGCAGTTCCTCATCCAGGTCTTTCGGCAGGAGTTCCCAGTCAATGTAATTCTGCTGCGCCTGCAAGATGATTTCGTGCGGGTGGACATTCAGGTGACGGCACGGTTTCCCGCCGCTGAGCATGTTGAACAGAACCACGCCCAAAGAGTAGATGTCCGAACGGAAGTCCAGCGACTGTTTCTTTACCTGTTCGGGGGACATGAAAGGCAGCTTGCCGGAATATGAATTGCGTTCTTTGACCGTTACTGCCCGCGCCACTCCGAAGTCGGTCAGCTTGACGACGCCTTCGGTGTTTATGAGAATATTGTGCGAACATACGTCGCAGTGCACGATATTCAGAGGCCGGCCGTCGCAACCGTAACGGCTGTGGGCGTATGCCAGCGCCCTGGCGACGCTCATGGCGATGAAAACCGCCAGTTTCACCGGAAGTCTGGTTTTGGCGACGCGGAGAAACTCCAAAAAGTCATGGAGAGTAATCCCGTCGACATATTCCAGGACAAAGTAATACTCATCCATATATCTGTCCAGCTGATATATCTGGACGATATTTTCATGGATCAGGTTTGCGACCAGTTTCGCCTCGTCGATGAAACGGTTAATGAATCTTTTATCTTTGGAATAGCAGTTCAGGAGCGTTTTTATCGCGACAACTTTTTCAAAACCGTTTGCCCCTTTCATCAGGGCTTTGAAAACGGCGCCCATGCCGCCTTCCGCGATAACCTCCAGGATTTCGTATTCCATGCGGCCGATTATCTTCTTCATTTTTCACCTCAAGCAAATTTCCCAAATAATATTATAATGTGTAAAGTGAAAAATAGTTATACTTATTACTCTTTTTCAAAAATTTTGAGGTGAAATAAATATTCGGCAAGTGGAAAAAAGAATTAAAAAACACCCCCGCCGGCCGAAGCCGACGAGGGCGGAGAAGCACTCTGTATTTTATACTCCCAGTTCAATCATGGCATCCGCCACTTTGCGGAAACCGGCGACGTTGGCGCCGAGGACGTAATTATCGTGATCGCCGAATTCCTCCGCGGCATCCCGGCAGGCGCTGTGAATACAGGACATGATCCCGCGCAATTTATGGTCCACTTCTTCGGATGTCCAGTTCAGGCGCATGGCGTTCTGGGTCATTTCAAGGCCGGAAGTCGCAACGCCGCCGGCGTTGGCCGCTTTACCCGGACCGAACAGAACATTGTTCGCCAGCAGGTATTCGACGGCGTCCGGGGTTGTCGGCATGTTCGCACCCTCAGAAACGCATATGCAGCCGCCTTTTACCAGGGCTTCGGCATCTTTCAGGTCAAGTTCGTTTTCCGTCGCGCTCGGCAGAGCGGCGTCGGCTTTTGCCAGCCGCCACGGCTTTTGCCCTTCAAAATATTTCAGGTCGCTGAATTTTGCCGCCGCTTCCTTAATGCGTTTGCGTTGAACATTTTTCAGGTCCATAATGAATTCGAGTTTTTCATGGGTCAGGCCTTCTTCGCACAGGATAGTACCGTTTGAGTCGGACATGGTAATGACTTTGCCGCCTTCATTTATAATTTTCCACGCAGTATACTGGGCGACGTTACCCGAACCTGAAATCATAACCCGGCGGTTGTCGAAATCCGTGCGGCGGGTTTTCAGCATCTCAATGGCAAAATATACATTACCGTATCCGGTAGCTTCGGGACGGATCAGGCTGCCGCCGTAATTCAGGCTTTTCCCGGTAAGGACGCTTTCATGCGCATTCCTGATCTTTTTGTACATACCGTAAAGATAGCCTATTTCCCTGGCCCCGACGCCGATGTCGCCGGCGGGAACGTCGGTATCAGGCCCGATATGCCGCTGCAGCTCACGCATGAAACTCTGGCAGAAATTCATCACTTCAATATCGCTTTTGCCTTTCGGGTCGAAATTGCTGCCGCCTTTGCCGCCGCCCATCGGGAGGGTAGTCAGGCTGTTTTTGAAAATCTGTTCGAACCCGAGGAATTTCAGTATACTCAAATTTACGGAAGGATGGAAACGCAAACCGCCTTTATAAGGGCCGATGGCGCTGTTGAACTGGATACGGTAACCGCGGTTTAGCTGGATTTGTCCTTTGGCGTCAACCCACGGCACCTGGAACAGAATTACCCGTTCCGGAACGGCCATGCGTTCCAGAATGCGGTATTTTTCATATTTGGCATTACTGTCAAGCAGCGGACCCAGAGAATCAAAAACCTCAAAAACGCTCTGCAAAAATTCCTTTTCCCACGGCGATTCTTTTTTCAAGCCTTCATAAACCAGTTTCGCGTAATTATTCATCTACTTCCGCCTTTTGAGTTGTCCAATCAATTGGTTTCAAGTTAAGCCGTTCGAGCTGGAAACTAAGGAAAAGTACAAAAATGTAAGTAATACATAAATGTATTTTTTCCTTGCCGGTAAGCCATACCTATAACACGGTTTGGGGAAAAAACAAATAAAAAAAGAAAGAAATTATTACGTTTTTGGAACGGTTACATTTTTGTAAGTCTTCAAGGGTGAGCGAGTGTAAAAAAACAGCCGCAACGACAAATATGTCGCGGCGGTTTTTCAAAATTACGGTCAGGGGAATATCGAGGAAACTTTTTATTCGAATTTGAAGCCGAGCTGCTCAAGGTATTCGATAGTATGATTGACGGTAATCCGCCATGTCCATTTGAGGGCCTCAAACAGGGGCAGGATGGGGTCTATATTATTTTCAGCGCATAACCCGGCGTTTTGCGAACTCCACTTGCCGAAGGCGTCAGCCAGATCCGCCGGCAGGTTAACGGTTTTGAAATACTGCAGCAGCCTTTCGTCATTATACATCGGCACTTTGCCGTCGAACATGCCATGAGCGTCGAAGGTAAATTCCTGGCCGTTGTACCAGGTGGTGACGGCTTCTCCCGCCTTGGCAAAAATATAAGTAAAAAGCGAAACGATCTCATCGGCCGACAGGATGCGTTCCTTTTGGTAGGAGAGGTATTTTTCGACTTCTTTAAACATGAACAGGAAAATGTTTTTTTCCCAGTCCGCCAACTGTTCAATGACCGCCAGAGGCCCGGTGACGTAACCGTCTTCCTTCGCTCTGGCGATCATTATTCCGGCTATTTGTTGACTCAGTTCCATTTTTATCAGTTATCAGTTATCAGTTTTAAAAGACAAATTCGGCTTGTTTTACCGCCGAATTCCAGACCACCGGCTTACGCTGCAAATTCTTTAAAGCCTGATTTATGCCGGAAAACGGACGGCTTCCCATAAAGCCGCGCGAGGCCGACAGCGGCGAGGGATGCGCGCCGCAAATAATACGATGCCGGTTTTCATCGATTAAAACGGCTTTTTTGCGGGCCGGGCCGCCCCAGAGTACGAAAACGCCGGGTTCAGCTTTGTAGCTGACTGCTTTGATAACGGCGTAGGTGAATTTTTCCCAGCCCCGTTTCTGGTGCGACTGCGCCTGTCCGGCACGTACGGTCAGAACGGTATTGAGCAGCAGGACGCCCTGTTCCGCCCAGGTTTCCAGGCAACCGCTGTCCGGGGCGTTAATTTTCAGATCCGCGCTCATTTCCTTGTAAATATTGCGCAGCGAAGGAGGTTTTTTCACCCCGTCCGGCACGGAAAAACATAAACCGTGGGCCTGTCCCTCACCGTGATAAGGATCCTGGCCGAGGATTACCACTTTTACTTTGGCAAGGGGAGTCATGGACAGAGCATTGAAGATTTTTCCCCGCGGCGGATAAACCGTTTCATTTTCCCATTCCGTATCGAGAAAGTTCTGCAGTTCC
>JAQUOK010000222.1 GCA_028717165.1 Victivallaceae bacterium
AATCGTTTCCGTCAGCAGCGATGATTTTTTCGATTCGGTCGATATAAAAATCACCGCCGGCGCCGTTGACCGTTTCATCAATACTGAAAACGATAACTGCATACTGGGCAGCTCCGTTCCGGAAACCTTTGTCGAATTCTGGACATTGCTGCGCCGTCCCGGAGCAAAAACAAAAACCGAACCAGGATTGCTGGAAAACTGCTGCCCGAACTGCGGCACCCCTCTGGAACTGCAGGATAAAATAGAATGCCCGTCCTGCAAGGCAATCGTGAATTCCGGCGAATATGACTGGGTTTTGACCGAAATAACCCAGGAGTCTGAATACGCGGTCCGGGCTCCGCGCAATATTCCGGGCCTGGCGGCAATATGCCAGGCCGACCCGGCTTTCAGTATCAGCCATATCGAAGACCGCGCCTCGGTAATATTTTTCCGGCATATCGCGGCACAGTTTTTCAGCGACGCTAAATATCTCGTGAAACTGGCCGATCCCGAATACCTGCATACCAACCGTGATGATTTCAAACCCCTGCCGGACGGCAGGCACCGTTTTTTCGCCGACGTCGCCGTCGGCTGCGTTGAACTGCTCAACGTTATTTCCGCAGAAAACGCCGAGAACGATTTTCTGCGTATCCTGATTCGCTGGTCTGGCCATAAAGTTACCGCGGAAGTCCCCGGCTTCCTGGCGCCTGAATTCGAAGCTTCACGGCTGTATCAGCATGAAATGGTCCTCGAACGCGCCAAAGGCATCAAATCGTCTGATAAAAATATCCTGACCAGCGTCCACTGCCCCAACTGCGGAGCTCCGGAAGTAAACAGCAGTAAACCGTATTGCGAATACTGCCATACCCCGTTAAATGACGGAAGTGTGGACTGGGTTCTGCACGACATAAGGATTTTCTCAGGTTTTCCGGCAATAGCGGAAGAAGAGGAATCAATATACGTTGACCATCTCAGAGCCGTTAACGGCGCTTTGATTCCGGCGCCTGACAGTGAATTGATCATTTCAGGAGCGGCGGCAATGATGCTGGCGGACGGCCGTATAGATCCCGTCGAACGCGCCCTGCTTTCAAAATTCGCAACCGCCAGGAATATTTCGGAGCCGCGGCTCGAACTGATCATAAAATCAGTCGCAGACGGTACGATGAAACCGGAAATCCCCGACGACAGAACTTTGGGTACGGCATATCTCAATGCCATGGCGACAATGTGTCTGGCGGACGGCAAAATAAGTTCACAGGAATTGGAACTGCTTCATTCCGTCGGTTCGAAAATGGGCTTTGACGAGACGGAGATAAACAGCCTCATAGAGCGTTTGCGCCAGAACCTGCTGGAAAAACTGAGAAAAAGAAAGTGAAACCGGAAGGCGGCGGCAATAACAATTTTATTTTTTTCAAATCCGGTCTGAGATTTCCGCGCTTCTTTCCCGGCCCCATGGAAGGAGTGATGACCCCGTTGTTCTGCCGTGTCTTTCATAAACTGAATTTGACTTCCGGCTGGCTTACTCCTTACTACCGGATCACTACCGGTATCCCCAAACCGGCAAAACTGCAAAAGTTCCTTCAGCCGTATATGGAAGCCGGACTGCCGGTAATTGCCCAACTGATGGGTACGGACGCTGCCCTGCTGGCCGGCGCCGCCGGCCAAATGATAAACTGCGGAGCGCGGGGAATAAATTTAAACTTTGCCTGTCCGAGCAGACAGGTGATAAGGAGCGGGGCCGGGGGAGCAATGCTGCGCGACATTGGTCTGATGACCGGAATATTGTCGGAAATAAAAAACGCTTTGCCGGATATTTCGCTAAGCGTGAAAATCCGCTGCGGTTTCGAAGACTGGCGGGAAAGCGAAAAGATCGTACCGGCGCTGACAGATGCCGGAATTCCGGATTTTATCGGGGTACATTTCCGTACCGTTAAAGAGAATTATGCCGTCGTTCCGAATGGTCTTGAGCGTTTACGCCGGGTTGCGGTTCTGGCGGGAACTGTGCCGGTAATCGGCAGCGGCGACGTATTTCTCTGTGCAGACGCACAGAAAATGCTGGAAACCGGCTGCGCCGGCGCAATGATTGCGCGCGGCATACTTCAGAATCCTTTCCTGATTCACAATTTGCAGAAATCGGAAAAACGCCGGATAACGGCGGAAAAAGGACGGCAACACTTTTTCAAAACTTTGCAGGAAACGGCCAAAGAACAACCCGATTTTTTCAAACGTTCGAAATTTCTCGAATATGCGGCTATGATATGGGGAGGAAATTCTCCGCAATTTTCCGAATTTACCGCTTTTAGCGACCGGGAACTGCTGGACTTTAAATTTTTTCAGAATCAACCCAAACTATTTCCGAAGTCTTGAATTAATCACCCTCATTGAGATGATGAATTAAATTCTACAATCCGCTTCCAGTCAATGCTACCGTTTTTATCGCAATACTCGTTCATAAATTCCAAGGTGAAAATATTTATTCTCTGATAATACGCCTTAAGAAATTCTTCATTCTTCTCTTTTGCTTTATAGCCTAACGGTTCGATTATGTCCGTATACAAGTTTTCATTGCCCGAAATAAATTTCCAAAAATCCTGACCGCAATATTTAAAATAATTTCCTTTATCAGGTCGCCTGTCTTTCCCGTAACAACAACCGTTGATACAAATTACATTCAAGTTGGAATTGCTTGTTCTCAATGTTTTTGTTGCGGTTTTGAAATCGTCTTTCATTTTATTGATCTGTTGGCTATTTCCCCAATTAGGTCCTGATTTTATGGTTACTATATATTTTTTCTTCCACATAAATCACGACATCCTCTAAACTAAGCTTTTCCTTCGAATAAATACAATTCCACAGGAGCTAACTGTTCAGTAACCATTTCATAATATTCCGGTAAAATCTCAATTCCGATTGAATTCCTCCGAAGTCTGTTAGCAACTATATTCGTAGTACCCGAACCCATAAAAGGGTCAAGAACAGTGTCTCCTTCCCGGGTGAAAAGTTTGATGAACCATTCCGGAAGCCCTTCCGGAAAAGCTGCACTATGTTTTTTATTACTGCACTCCGTAGCCAAATGAAGAACATTTGTCGGATAGGCTCGGTCACGGGATAACCAATTGGAAACATTTTTGCCGAAACCGCTCCCGACTTTTGATTCATCCCTTTTTCTATCAGTCTCACTTAAATTATTTAATCTTGATTTTGCCCAATCTCCCATAGGAACCATCACTTCTTCCTGATACATGTTGAACTTCTTGCTTTTATTGAACTGAAGAAGCCTCTCCCATGAGTCTCTAAACCGGTTTGGCCATTTCCCCGGATAACAATTCTTTTTATGCCATATAAATTCTTCCGTCCAGAGCCAGCCCTGCTTTCTCATTGCAAGAATAAGTTCAAGCACATAAGTGCTTCTTTCGCAATCAACAACTTTTTCTTTAATATTCAAAACAAAAGTTCCTGTCGGTTTCAGCGCTCTAAGCATCTGCTTTGCTTTCGGTAGAAACCAATTGACGTAATTATCCGGATGGACTCCGCCATAAGTATCTGCACGCTGATCTGCATAAGGAGGCGATGTAAAAATTAAGTCAACAGAATTATCCGGAATGTCCTTTAATTTTTCTTCGCAGTCACCGCATAAAAAAATGTTTTCTACTTCCATCATTCCTTTCCTGAGTTTGTATTCCACATGAAATAACATATAAAATATATTAGCTCATGTCAAGCTAAATAAAAAGTAATTATTAAAATTGCAGGAATTGCAGTTTTTTGCAGGGATTACTAAAATAACATGTTTCGCACCAAATTTTTGTCACAAAGTACAGATGCGGAAAATAGTCTTTTCCGACCCAGACAACCATCCCGGTAATCTGAATGTCATTAACAATCCATTTTTCGCTGAATATCTAACTAATTTACAAATACTTAAAGACTGGTCAACAAAAAAATCCGCAATTTTTCGAAAAACTTGCATTTTTTCATTTTCCCTGCTATAATTTCTTATAGAAGATAAGACAATAAAAAAGGTTATGTTTAGCAGTAAACGTAAGGCCGCTTCAAACTGGTAAATTCATAAAGGAGATTACAGAAATGAAAGGCATAAGAAAATTCACACTCATAGAACTCCTCGTTGTAATAGCTATAATTGCTATTCTTGCCGGAATGCTTCTGCCGGCTTTGAATCAGGCCCGTGAAAAAGCCCGCCGCATTTCCTGTACATCCAACCTGAAACAGATCGGCCTGGGTATTAAACAATACGCTATAGACTATGCCGACAATTTTCCCGGCAATGGAATATATCCCGGAGATTCAGCGGCCTCCATCGGGTTTGAAAAGCTGCGTCAAGCTAATTATCTGAACGATTACGGTATATATATCTGCCCTTCCACCATTACTACGAAAGGTCAAAACGCTGAAGCGCTGGTCAACAGCGGCGCCGGCGCCGTTGTTGACTACGCATTGGCCTACGGGATGATGGACGGCGCTTCCAACCGCTTCGGGAACGCTGACTCAGCTATTTCCTCAGACCGTCTGGGTGACGCCGACGTAACAAATTCCGCAATAGTCAGCATAAACGGGACGAGCAGCGGCGGCGACCACAACGGCGGAGACGCTAACCATTCTGATTATGGCAACCTTTTGTTCCTTGACGGTCATGTCAGGGGGTTCCCGACCAACAGATGGTATTCTGCCGTAAACACCGGTTCTTCACTGATGATTCCCAACGGGCGAGGAAAATAAGAACCGGTTTCCCCCTGGGGAAGCATACGCGTCAAGTTAAGGAGGATTATCTGTTACAAGTTCCTTATACTGAATATAATTTAGTCGTCACTTAAAAAGCGGATATTTCACGAGAGGAAAAAACTTTTTGAGAAGACGGGGCCGACAGAAGTCAAAAAATGCATCTTCTGCACTTTGTTCCATAAAATCTACATTCTTATTTCCGGCCATTTGCGCTTTCTTCTTTTTTTTGGTGGCCCCCCCTCTGCGCCTTACCCTGCACCTTTACGCTTTCTTTACCCTGGCCTGTCCGCATTATACCGGGAAGCCCCGGCGGCGCCGGACACTTCCCGGTATAACGCGAAAAAGCAAGAAATCTTCGCTCCCGCCCTCCGGGCACTGAGCTCGATTTATCAATATGTTTCAGGAAAAACAAAGAACTTTACCAGGATTTTCAGGAGCCGTTCGAAATTATTTATAAAAAGATTGCAATGTTAACATCATACTGTATATTTATTAAATGAGGAGTCAACAGATTTATATAATTCTAAATCGAAGTCTGCAAAGTAATATAAGCCTGAATTTAACAATGGAGGAGAAAAATGGGCGCTCAGTGTGTAATAAATGTTGACCTCGCAGATGTATTTGAAAATCCGGAACGCAAAGGATTTCTCTATTCTCTGGCGTGGGGAGACTATGTAGAAGTACTGGAAACAACGTCCAGGTATTTGCGTATCAATACCGTAAAATATGTGGAACGGCCCGATGGCAGTATTTTGCCGGAGAATGTAGAAGCCTATATCTGTCCCGGAAGATCATCAGGAATCAGTCCGGATAAAGTAGTGAGACCATTGGATAAGAACCAGGTTCTCAAGGTTAACTTTGTTGACGTTCAGCAGGGAGATGGCGCTGTTATCGAATCCCCTGACGGTAAGATTATTCTGGTAGATGGGGGAGACAATCAGATGTTCGCCCGCTATTTGGCGGCCCGTTTTCGTGGCACCAGTAAAGACAAGCCGAAGAAAATTGATTGCATTCTGGTTTCTCATGGCGATGCCGACCATTTCGCCGGGCTGACGGAAATCTACAAGTCGGAACGCAATAAGAATCCGCTTAAACGGCTTTTCATCAGTCCTGAACGAGTATATCATAACGGCCTGGTGAAACGATCGTCGAAAGATGCCGACCATAACGTAGCAGAAAAGGAATTGCTTGGAGAGACCAGGATAATCGATGGAAATGTTGTTGTCACTGGTCTGAAAGATAATCTGCTTAATGTTCCGGACGAGGAAATGAACCGGCCGTTCCTAAGCTGGAAACGAGCGCT
>JAQUOK010000223.1 GCA_028717165.1 Victivallaceae bacterium
TACTCCGCACACGAAATTCACTGCTGAAATCTATGTGCTGAGCAAAGAGGAAGGCGGACGTCATACTCCGTTCCTCAGCAACTACCGTCCTCAGTTCTATTTCCGTACCACTGACGTGACCGGTGTCATCACTCTCCCGGAAGGCGTTGAAATGGTAATGCCCGGCGACAACACTACGATTACGGTTGAGCTTATTGCCCCGATCGCGATGGAAAAAGCGCTTCGCTTCGCTATCCGTGAAGGCGGCCGTACGGTTGCTTCCGGCAGAGTTGCCGATATTATCGAATAAAAATTCAGGTATAGTTCAGAATTATGATGTGGTCCCGAACGGCCGGATTGGCTGTTCGGGATAATTTCCCAAGACGTGAGGTGTCTTAATGGCGCGTGAAATAATAACTTTTGAATGTACGGAGTGCAAACGCCGCAATTATACTTCGATGAAGGAAAAGCGTAATACTCCGGGGCGTTTGGAGAAGAAAAAATACTGCAAGTGGGATCGTAAACATACCTTGCACCGTGAACGTTCCAAATAATTTTGGATATGGTTTTTTTGTGCAGGAGTGTAGCTCAGTTGGCTAGAGCAGCGGTCTCCAAAACCGCAGGTCGTGAGTTCGAGCCCCACCGCTCCTGCCATTTTTTTAATAATAAAATGCAATATAATAAAGGCAAGCAGAAATGAATAACGGCGGCGTAATGTCCAAGCTTAGAAGATTTCTTAACGGCACTGTCAGTGAGCTGAACAAATGTACCTGGCCGTCCAAGTCCGAGCTGTTCGAATCCACCGTACTGGTGGTTGTCAGTATTGCCGCCCTTGCCGCATTTGTGTTCGGAATCGACCGGATTGCCGTATTTGTAATCAAACTTATAAGCGGAACGCTTTAATTTGTAAAGGAATCGGAAATGCAGGAAGAAAAAGATACTAGGGGACAGTGGTTTGTAGTTCATACTCTTTCCGGAAAGGAAAACAAGGTGCGCGATACCCTGCAGCGCCAGCTTGAAAATGAAGACGGCAAAAAACTTCCTGTTTATGAAGTGGCCATTCCCACTGAAAAAGTATCTGAAGTCCGCCAGGGCAAAAAATATACTACGACGCGGAAAATTTTCCCCGGCTATATCCTGGTGCGCATGGACCTTTATAAGCCCGGGACTTCCGTAATTGACGAAGCGGCCTGGTATTTCATCAGGAACACGCAGGGAATCATTGGTTTTATCGGCGGTTCCGATAACCCGGTTCCGCTTGAGCCGGAGGAAGTCAGGAACTTGTTCCATAAACCGGAAGAAGAAGAAAAAGTTAAACCGAAAGTTCTTTTCGAGATCGGCGAGGTGGTCCGTATCAACAGCGGCGCCTTTGAGAATTTCGAAGGCAGTATCGAAGAAATAGACAATGAGCGCGGCAAGTTGAAACTGATGGTTTCCATATTCGGGCGCTCAACCCCCGTGGAATTGGAGTTTTGGCAGGTCGGGCGTGACGTATAGCGTCCGATACTCAAGTTGTATATAATAACAGTCAGTTTGTGGGAGAATTCCTGCCGGTTCGTACCACAGCGGCTGAAAAACGGAGTTCATTTATGGCAAAGAAAGTTACAGGCATGATCCGTCTGCAGATTCCTGCCGGCGCGGCCAATCCGTCGCCTCCGGTAGGCCCGGCTCTTGGTCAGGCGGGGATCAACATCATGGAATTCTGTAAGCAATTCAATGCTGCCACTCAAGCCCAGAGTGGAATGATCATCCCGGTAGTGATCACGGTTTACCAGGATCGCTCGTTCTCCTTTATCTGCAAGTCTCCCCCCGCAGCGGTGCTGATCAAGAAAGCGGCCAAGCTCGCTTCCGGCGCCAACAAACCGGGACGGGAAACTGCCGGCAGCATTACTGTCGACCAGATCAGGGAAATCATTGAGATCAAAAAAGACGATCTCAACGCCAGGGATGAGGCTGCCGCGATAAAAATTATCGCAGGCACCGCCCGTAGCATGGGAATTGAGGTGAATGATGTTTAGAAGTAAACTTTACAAATCTCAACGCGAATGCTACGATCGTCAGCAGCGGTATACCGCAATGGAAGCTTTTGAAATTCTCAAGAAAATGTCGCACGTAAAGTTCGATGAAAGCGTTGATGTCGCGTTTAAACTGGGCATCGATCCGAAAAAATCCGACCAGAACGTTCGCGGCGCTATCCCGCTTCCGAAAGGAACCGGTAAGAAAGTTACGGTTGCCGTCGTTGCGGCCGGAGCCCAGGCGGATGACGCCCAGGCGGCCGGAGCGGAAATTGTCGGATTCGATGATCTCATTGAAAAGATCAAAGGGGGCTGGCTTGATTTTGATGTTCTGATCGCCACGCCGGAAGCAATGAAACAGGTTCGTCAATTGGGACGGGTTCTCGGTCCGCGCGGACTTATGCCCAACCCGAAAACCGGTACGGTTACCGATGCGGTCGGTGACGCGGTGAAAGAAGCCAAAGCCGGGCGGGTTGAATTCAGAGCAGACCGCGGCGCCTGCGTACATGTCGGCATCGGCAGACTTTCATTTGCCGCGGAGGATCTGAAAGAAAATTTTGATGCTGTTATAAATGCGCTGGCGAAAGCCAAGCCGGCCACTGCCAAAGGAATATATTTTGTCAGCTGTACGGTTTCCTCGACAATGAGTCCCGGCATAAGGATCAGCAGCAAAGAAACAGAGAGGCGTTAAACAATGAGAAGCGAGAAAACCCATCTGGCAAATTATATCGGCGGACTCCTTAAAGATTCTGATTTCGTTTATTTTGTCTCTTACAAAGGCCTGAATGTCGCGGATTTCTCGGATTTCCGCAACTTGCTCGCTGGTAAAAACGCGCAGTGTCACGTACTCAAAAACCGTATGATCAGGAAAGCGGCCGAATTGTTTGAAATCGGTGCGCTGGCGGAAATGGAACTGAAAGATTCCACCGCCGTCATCAGCGGTTCCGGAGACCCCGGAGCGATCGCCAAAATCATCACCGAATTCGGTGACAAAAATAAGGCGGTCGCACCGAAGGGCGGATATTTTGAGGGCGTATGCCTTTCCGTCAATGACGTCAATCATATTGCGTCACTGCCGCCTAAGGAAGTTCTCCAGGCGCAGCTGCTTGGCGTGCTCCAGGCTCCCGCCAGAGATTTTGTCAGCGTGCTTAATGCTAAAGCCGCGACAATACTCAACGTATTGAACGCATACAAAGATAAACTTGAAAGTTAAACACACAAAGTTAAAATAGGAGGCATTTTACCATGTCTGAAGGAACAAAAGTTGAAGTTTCAGCTGAAATGGAAAAAATTATTTCTGCTGTTGAGAACATGACTGTTCTTGAATTATCCAAGCTTGTAAAAGCTTTGGAAGAACGCCTTGGCGTCAGCGCCGCGGCTCCCGTAGCCGTAGCCGCTGCAGCTCCTGCTGCCGCCGCCGCCGCTGTTGCTGAAGAAAAAACTGAATTCGACGTTATCCTTGTCGGTTTCGGCGATAAGAAAGTCGGAGTCATCAAGGAAGTCAGAGCTATCACCGGACTTGGACTCAAGGAAGCGAAAGATCTGGTCGAAGGCGCACCGAAAGCAGTCAAGGAAGCTATTGCGAAAGACGAAGCTGAAAAGATTAAAGCGCAGCTCGAAAGCGCCGGCGCTACTGTAGAAATCAAGTAATTTTTCATGGCACGCAAAACGGTGGGAATCATTCCTGGGAATATTCCTACCGTCTTTTTGCGTTTAAACAGCTTGTATTTTTCGTTCGCGTTGTATGGAATTAAGCTTTTAGTTCCATGTCGTATTTTTAACTGAAGAAAGCTGGAATGGTGAACTATGACAGAACGTATCAGTTTTGGCAATTTACAGGAAGTTTTGGAAATACCGGACCTCATCGGTGTCCAGATCAACTCGTATAATGATTTCCTCCAAAAAGATATTCCGTCGGCCGAGAGAGGCGATAAAGGTCTTTTGGAGATTTTTAATGAAATTTTTCCTATTGAAAGCTTCGACAAACAAGTCGTTCTCGAATTTGTCGACTATTCTCTGGGCACACCTAAATACCGCTTTATAGAATGCGTTAAGGACGGTAACACTTACAGCGCTCCGTTATATGTTGATTTCCTGCTGAAAAACAATGGCGCGGAGATACCTGAACGCATTTATATGGGTGAGATTCCCATTATGACCCCGCAGGGTACTTTTGTCATTAACGGCGCCGAGCGCGTTATTATAAGCCAACTGCACCGTTCGCCCGGCATTTGTTATGAAAGCACTAAACATACCAGCGGCAAGACGCTTTATTCCTACCGCATTATTCCCGACCGCGGTTCCTGGATGGAAGTGCAGTTTGACATAAATGACTATATTTACATATATCTGGATCGCCGCCGCCGCCGCCGGAAATTTTTGATTACGACTTTCCTGCGCGCGATAGGTTTCGAAAGCAATAAGGATATTTTAGGCGAATTGTTTGAGGTCGGTACTTATTCGATATCAAACCTTCTGAAAGAAAAAGATTTATCCGGCTATTATACTATTGACGATATTACCAACGAAGACGATGTTGTCATACTTGAAGAGCTTGTCCAGCTTAATGAAACTCACCTGAAGGAACTTCAGGATGCCAATATAAAAAGAATCGAACTGGTTCACGTTCCCGAATACGGTCATTACTTTATAAGCTGCCTGCGCCGCGATCCCGCCCGCAACGGTGAGGAGGCATTGAAGGAAATTTACCGCCGGATGCGTCCGGGGGATCCGCCGAACATAAATAACGCCAGACAGCTTATCCAGCGTCTGTTCTTCGATATAAAACGTTATGATCTGGGTACGGTGGGACGTTATAAACTGAATGAAAAACTCGGTCTCGATCTGCCGCTTGCCACTCGCGTGCTGACGAAATATGACCTGCTGGCGGCTACCGAAGGACTGGTAAAACTCTGTCATACCGGCGGGAAAGTCGACGATATTGACCATTTGGGCAACCGCCGCGTCCGTACGGTCGGCGAACTGCTCCAGAATCACTGCCGTGCCGGTTTGAGGCGCACTGAAAGGCTGATCAGCGAACGCATGAGCCTGCTCAGCGCTGAAGATTCGAACATCACGCCGGGCAAACTGGTTAATCCGAAAGCTTTTGCCGGGGTGGTCCGGGATTTCTTTGCGAGGAACCAGCTTTCCCAGTTCATGGACCAGACCAACCCGCTCAGCGAGTTGACCAACAAGCGCCGTCTGAGCGCCCTCGGCCCGGGCGGCTTGAGCCGTGAACGCGCCGGTTTCGAAGTGCGGGACGTTCATACCAGCCATTACGGCCGTATCTGTCCGATTGAGACTCCTGAAGGTCCGAATATCGGTCTGATCTCCTCAATGTCGCTTTATTCGCATATCAACGATTTCGGTTTCCTTGAAACGCCGTACCGCAAGGTTGAAAATTGCCGGGTTACCGCTGACATCGATTACCTGTCCGCCGACCAGGAGGAAAAATACGTTATCGCCCAGGCGAATGCGCCTCTGGATGAAAACAATAAATTCAGACGCCCGTATGTTATGGCCCGTCTCCATGGCGAATCGGAAGAGCATCCGGCTGAGGAAGTCCAGTACATGGACGTTTCCCCGAAACAGCTGGTCAGCGCCGCGGCCGGTATTATTCCTTTCCTGGAGCATGACGACGCCAACCGGGCACTGATGGGCTCGAACATGCAGCGGCAGGCGGTTCCGCTGCTGACCACGGAAGCGCCGCTGGTGGGAACCGGCCTGGAAGGCCGCGTCGCCGAAGACGCCCGCGCGGTTGTCTGCGCGGAAAACCCCGGGATCGTCGCGGAAGTTTCCGCCGCCAGGATAATCATAACTGCCGACGGCAAACCGGCTAACAAGACTTCCAAACCGGACTCCGTACAGAATTACGAACTTATAAAATTCATGCGCAGCAATGCCGGAACCTGCATTAATCAGCGTCCCATAGTAAGAAGCGGGGACAAGATTGAAGCCGGCCAGGTCATTGCTGACGGCGCTGCCACTGCCGAGGGCGAACTGGCTCTGGGCAAAAAC
>JAQUOK010000224.1 GCA_028717165.1 Victivallaceae bacterium
CAATCGGCCAGAAAAAATGCGGTAATTCTAATTCTTCGGCCTCAACATTCAATTGATTTACCATAAGCTGGTAGCCATCTTTTCGTAATATTCTATCCAGCTGACGGATGACTTTGGCATAAAAAAGAGTGTATCCTCCCAAACTCCAAAGGGCAACAGTCCGGGAACTGTTGCCGGCAAGAGCACATGCCGCATAATTTACCTGATAACCTAATTTGAGGGCGGCATTTCTGATCCGCCGGCGCGTATCCTCAGAAACCCGCGGACTGTCATTCAGGGCAAATCCCACCAGTTGACGGGAAACTCCAAGGTATTCCGCAATATGTTGTTGAGTTACTGACATATATGTCTTTCCATTCGTTTTTTTAACCCATAATACTATATTATAGCACGTGCTAACAAAAAAGCAAGCAAATTTAAAATATTTTAAGATTATTGTAAAACTTAGGCGCCATTTTTGAAACGAATCAAGGTCATCAATCATAAGGACATCCAATAAACGTGGGAAATTGATTATTTTTTTGTAGCGTTTTTTACCTGTAAACTCATGATATGATTTTTCTTTGGCTAAAATTAAAAATTAAGTTTTTTACTATATAACATAGAATTTTGTTGAGAAAAAAATAAAATTGATTTCAGACTCATCCCATAGAAAATCGGGAGATACGAAATTTGTGGCGAGACTCTGTCGAGCCGTAGACGTTGAACGTGTTTCGGCTCGTGAGGACACTCGCCATCCAGGAAACGCATAACGCGGCGTGATATGAAAACGGAAAATGGGGTATCCGGGAAAATAAACTTTTCAAGCTCAAAATATGATAAAAATAACTTGACTTTGCACAGTTTGCTAATAAGATTATATCATTACCGGCGCCGCCGCGTCTGTTCAGCCACTCTACCACTGACATAAAATTGAAAATTCCGCTTTGCCGTTGAAAAAGTTGTCCTCATAAATATTATTTTTTTCAAAATAGTCTATTGACAAGATAAATAATAGAATATATAATATATTTAAAGAAAAAATATATATCTAATGTTTTTTAAGGTTTTTTACAAGATGAAAACAGTTACTGGAAGCGAATTGCAGGCAAAGCGGTTGGCGAAAGTAATTCCCGGTGGTTCCAGTACCGCTTCCAAACGGGCGACGTTGATGCCGGAAGAGCCGGGAGTTATTTTGAAAGGAAACGGATGCCGGGTATGGGATGCTGACGGAAAAGAATATATCGATTTCCGTAATGCCCTGGGACCAATAACGTTAGGATATCGTTTCCCGATAGTGGATGAAGCCGTCAGAGAACAGTTAAACAATGGCATCATTTTCGGTTATCCGCATCCCCTGGAGGGGGACGTTGGCGAATTGCTCTGTGAACTTATTCCGTGTGCTGAACGGGTGCGTTTTCTGAAAACGGGGGGCGAGGCGGTTGCGGCGTGTATTCGGCTCGCGAGGCATTATACCGGACGTAAACATATTATTCAGATTGGTTATAACGGCTGGCTTAATTCACTGTGTGATAACAGCTTATCTTTGCCTGGCGGACAGTCGGCAGGGCGGAAACCGGGTGTTCCGGAAGAATTATCAGCGCTGCATCATGCTGCCGTATGGAATGACCCGGAAAATATGGAACGGCTTTTTCGGAAACTGGACGGACAGGTAGCGGCAATTATAGTTGCGGCTGAATATAGCGATATGGAGGGAGGCAAAGAATTCTATCCTTATCTGCGAAAATTAACTGAACGTACCGGAAGTTTATTGGTTTTCGATGAAATCGTAACCGGTTTCAGGCTCGCGACCGGCGGGGTTCAGGAATATTTTAATGTCGTTCCCGATCTGGCAGTCTTTGCCAAAGGTATGGCGAACGGGATGCCGTTGTCGGCATATTTGGGTAAAGCGAAAATTATGGATTGTCTGGATACGGTAATTATTTCCTCTACTTACGGCGGGGAAACTCTATCCCTGGCAGCCGCCAAAGCAACAATGCAGTTTTACAAAAACAATGATGTTATTGGACATCTGTGGAAAATGGGGGAACTGTTTTTCGACGGTTTTGCCAGGTTGTTGCGGAGGTACCGGATTCCTGCGGAGATAAAAGGTATGCCGCCATTTTCCTTCTTGTATTTTGACCGCGGAGCCGAAGCTGGTTTTACTAACGAATTCTATCGCGTTATTTTCGCGGCCGGTGTCTGCTTATATCGCGGCGGCTATGTGAATTATTCGCATCAGGCTGCGGATATTGAGGAAGCCTTAGAACGCATTGAAACAGGGCTTGAAAAATTATGATAATAGACTCACATATTCATCTGCCGTCTCTGGGCAACCCCCAAAAATGGGATTACCTGCTTGAAGAAGCGGATAAAAACGGGATTAACCTGATGATTCTGTCTCATCTGGGAGACTGGTCAGAATATCCGGCAGAAAATATCGTTCGTTCCGCTAATAATGCGGCAAAGGCCTTTGCCGACTATGCCGGGGGGCGGGTTTTATGGCTGGCCTACCTGAATCCGCAGTTGAAAAACTGGCAGGAAGAACTGAAAAAATGTATAAGAAGCGGCGCTTGCGGGATAAAGCTCTGGATAAGCGTAAAAGACAGCAGCGGCAGTTTGGAAAACACCATTGCGGTCCTCCAGGCAGCAGCCCGGTACAAAGTGCCGGTATTATTACATACTTATGATCGTACAGACCGGAACTCTGCCGGTGAAATCACTATCCGGGAATTTGCGGAACTGGCGCAGCGTTGTCCGGACTGCGTTATGATCGCGGCGCATGCTGGCGGGAATTGGCGTTCTGCTTTGGGGATACTGAATAAATGCGGCAGCAACGTTTATGCGGATATATGCGGCGGCTACCCCGATTATGAAATGGTGACAACTCTTTGCCGGACAGAAGGCGCAGGCCGGTTGCTGTTCGGCTCGGACGCACTGGGGCGCAGTTTTGCATCGCAGACGGCGAAAGTTATTTTTGCGGATATTGACGAGGACGCAAAATCCAGGATATTCTGGAAGAACGCGAAAAAAGTCTATAATATCAAAAATATTCCTGCGTTGAACGGATTCAGGAAAAAAAACCCGGAGAAAAATGAATTACCGGATTTAACGGAGGAATATTTTTGTTTTTGCGGTATCTGGCCTTTCTGGGAGTCTCCATGCAAAACTCCTAAAACTCTCAACCGGATATTGGCGGCGAATAATATCCGAAAAGCTTATGCCGCTAACCTCAGCAGTCTTTTCCGTCAGGATTTATTATGGGCCAACCGCAAATTTCTGAGCGCCGTCAGAGGCCTGAACCGAATCATGCCGCTGGCTGTATTCGACCCGCAGGCCGGCAACTGGCGGCAGCTGGTTGCGGACGCGGCAAACCGGGAGTTTACAGGAGGACTGGTCTCTCCGTATTTGCATGGCTGGCGGCTTAACGATCCTGCATTTGAGGAATTTTTCCAATTATGCGCCGGCAAAAAGCTGAAATTATGGGTGAATTGCGAACTGGCTGACCAGCGTTTTCGGCATGCGGCTTTCATGACGCGTCCGCCGACCGTCGCGGAGCTTGGCGCATTTATGAAAAATGCCCCCGCCAATAAATATGTATTTCAGGGTGTTTCCCAGAAAAATATCTCAGTACTGCTTGAACGGTTCAATAACGACGAAAGATTCTTTTTTGAATTTTCGCGGTTGACGGATATGCAGACCGGCATGCGAAATGTTTTATCCAGATTCGGGGGGAAACGTTTAGTTGCGGGAAGCGAATTTCCGTTTCGCCATATAAAACAAACCAGATATACTATTTGGAAACTACAGGAAAAGAGGGAGGATATTAAAAAAATTGAATGCGCGTCTTTTACGAGTTATAATAATTAATGACAACAAAAGAAGGAATCAATAAAATGAAAAAGCGAATTTTTACCCTCATTGAACTCCTCGTTGTGATCGCTATCATAGCAATCCTCGCTTCGATGCTGCTGCCGGCATTGAATAAGGCCCGAGACAAGGCAAAGGAAATAGCCTGCCTGAATAACCTGAAACAGATAATCTCCGCCACTTTGATGTATACGAATGATTATAAAGGCCTGGTTCATGCGGCACGCGATTATACGAAAGGCGCCAGTCAATTCTGGTATGAAACAATGGTAGAAGGGAAATATTTGCCGGATGCCCGCAACGGCGACAAGAATCAGGTTAGTTACTGTCCCTGTTTTGATAAGGACCCCGCGAGCGGCAGATACAGTTACGGGCTGCGGGGCGTTTATGTAGACGGCAATACTCCGACCGGTTATTTTGATATAACTTCCGCAAAGGTAAGGCGGCATGCCAATACTTCCTATACTTATCCCTACTCCCCTTCGGAATTCATTCTTTATGCGGATTCAATTTACCAGACGACGAAACCATATCAGATATGGCTTATCTGTGAAAACGGCTTGACGACTTATGACATTCATTTGAGGCATGACCGGAAGGCCAACTGCAGTTTTGCAGACGGGCATAGTGCCAGCCTCCATGCGAATGACTTGAACGACAGGGGATTTGATCTGAACCATTTCAGTTATTAATGCTGCGCAGTCTGTTTATTTATAAGACCTTATGCTTATTGCAGGCGCACAGAGGGGGGATACCTAAAAACAAAAACGGTAAAATTTCGGTACTTAAAGTAAAAAAAAATAATAATTTTGCAAATTCTGAAAACTAAAGGAAAAGATATTATGAACAGACTTGACCTTAAAATCCGCCTGTCCGGAAAAAAGATTTCCAGCCTCACGGAAAAAACCGGATTTTTACGGCTACCGTTTCTGATGGTGTGCTGTTTCCTGTTTCAAACTGATATGAGCTATGGCGCGCCGCTTGAATCTGAAGTCATTATCAGGCGGCACAACTATATCAGGGGGGAACAGATTCCCGTTAAAATCCTGCTGCGTAATCCTGCCGCGCAAAAAATAAAGAATATTCATTTGGAAATTAACCTGGATAATATATTAAAACAGGATGCCGTTATCAAGGAACTCGCCCCGGGGGAAAGTAAGGCGTCGGCTTTTAATATCGCCACGCAGGCTTTGAGGTCGGGAGATTATAAAGTCTCCTGCATGTTGAAGTATGAGAATGAAAAAAAGCAAATTTTTCAGTTTCCCGTTTCGATCTGTAAACGCGTCAATCCGGATCGTCTCCCCGTTTTTTTCTGGATCGGGGGGGGCGCGAAACCTCAATCCTGGAAAGGAATCCTTCGTATGAAGGAACTGGCGGAACATGGGATCAATCTTATACTTTGCTGCTGCTCGGAATACAGAAAGGAAAAATATCCGATCAAAACTTATTACGGCGCTTTTTTCGAACCGGACAAATGGCGGAAAGCATTTGATGACGCGCTTAAGTACGGGATGGACATAGCTCCTTATTTCTATTCGAATGCCGCCGATTTCAATGATACTCCCGGAGTATACGCCGTAGACCGTAACGGAAAGCATTTACCCGGACTCCGTAAGGTTATGCCGTGCCCGTTTGAACCTGCTTTCATAGATTTCTCCAAACAACTGACAAAAGTTGTCACTGAGGAAATGAAAGATTATCCTTCATTCAAGTATGCGATGTTCAATTCGGAATTTTCGTTGAAGGGTACCTGTCAAAGCGCCCGCTGCCGGCAAAGATACTCTGCAGCCGGTTTCAGCGACCCTTTGCGGATAGAGGCAATCAAAAATGGGATTATAGAGGACTCCAATGAAAAGTATCGGTTTCCCAGGTGGTGGTGGCAGGAAGGACTGGGCGATAACCTGCTTAATGAACAAATGGCCCGGGAACTTAAAAAAATCAAACCGGAAGTCATAACCTGGAGCGAACCTTTCAGGGATGTAGCTCTCTATAACCGGAAAAAGGGACTTGACTGCCTTGGCGACTGGTGCTATTGCCGTCAGGATCCCAAAAGAGCGCTGTATATAGAAACGCTCATTGCCGCAGCCAAGCCCGAAAAACAGAAAACACTTCAGGTTTTTTCCCTTTTCTGCCATCCGGGGTTT
>JAQUOK010000225.1 GCA_028717165.1 Victivallaceae bacterium
GTACATTTCAGTATGCGGCAGTTCAAAGTATTCCCCGATCCCCTGAGTTATCGGATGAGAAGGTTCAATATTCCACAGTCTTTCCTTTTCCGCGATCTCACGCCATTTCAGGGAACAGGCCGTACCGGTAACCGCCTTGAATATTTTGGAAAAATGGCCGGAATGGAGAACTATCAGCCCCATGCCTTCAAGCACCCGCTTATGGACGCGCTTAACTACTTCGTCGGCAACTTTCGCATGGTGGCAGTGCCCCCACCAGATCAGCACATCGGTGGAATTTACGACCTCCTCCGTCAAACCGTGTTCCGGTTCGTCCAGAGTCGCATAGCGGATATTCAAATCGTCAGCGCTGATTCCGGCGCCGATCTTTTTATGCATTCCCTCCGGATAAAGTTTCTTTACCGCTTCCTGCTCCTTTTCGTGACGAAATTCATTCCAAATCGTTACATTAATCTTGTCCGCCATTTGCTGCATGCTCCATTTATTAATTTTTTGTGACGCAAGAAAAAGATTTATATAACATTATATATGTATGGAACAAAATGTCAACACTCACAATATATACAAAATGTGATATTAGGTTACCATATGTGATAAGAGCCGTATCCGGCCGTTTCTATTTGCCCGCTTTAATTATGGATTTCAATTTAAGCGCGATTTGAGTATTATCGCAATGCCCGGAAAAAAGTTCGGAGCCGACCCCGCCGGCCATAAGCGGAACCGGCATCCTGGAATGCCGGGTTGTAGTCCATTCCAGCCCGCAGCGGCAATTGAAAATACGCTGCAGGCAAAACAGCAGAGGCTTATAGGAAGAATAAAGTATGGAGGGCATCAGGCTTTTCTTGTTTTTTCCGGTAAACGCTTTCCATGATTCGTGCAGTTCACTGAATTCTTCGGGCGAAAAATTTTTTAATTTGTAATTATCCCCAACTGAAGAAACCGTTTCCGCAAAGGATGAATTCCCTTTTTTATATTCGGCTATTTTCGCGTTCATGACCTTATAGCTGGATTGCTGGCGCAACAAAGCGACAACCGGAATGCCGGGAACGGCATGAAAACGCAAACCCCCGGTTTCATGATCGGCAGTAACCACAATAGTGGTTGAACGCGGATGTTTTTTCCAGAAGTCGACAGCAACTTTGACCGCATCGTCAAAAGCTTTGACTTCCCGCACCATACAACCGCCGTCGTTGGAATGCGCACACCAGTCGATTTTGCCGCCTTCGACCATCAGGAAAAAACCTTTGCTCTTACCGGAGCCGGTATAAAGATGCCTGATCCCCAAAGCGGTATAATCGGCAAGGGAAAGGCCTTCGTTCTTTTTATTGTCGATGACATAAGGCATTTCCGCATGGACAATATATTTTTTGCCGGGATCGAGCCGCGGCATTTCAGAGGAAGATTCGAGCATAACGTAATTCTTTTCCAGCAGCTTCCGGGTAAGCTCCCCGCATCCGTTCTTAAAGATCAGAGAACCCCCGCCGAAATATTCGAAACCGCTGGCGGCAAGATCACAGGCAATCTCCTCATACATGCTGCGCTGCAATTGATGCGCATAAAAACCGGCAGGGGTCGCGTGATTCAACGGCGCGTTACTGACAATGCCGACTTTCCAGCCCTGTTTCTTCGCCATTTCCGCAACCGTCTCCAGGGGCTTTTCCTCATGGTCTAATCCCAATACGCCAAGCCGGGTTTTACGCCCGCAGGCCATTGCCGTTACGGCCGCGGCGGAATCGGTAGTTTTTCCTCCATACGCCCAAGTATCCACGGAACCTTTTACCGGCAGCGTATTCATCCATAGTTTGTACCGCCAGGCTTTTTCCGCAGCCTCAATATGCGCCCTTCCCATTCCGTCCCCGATGAACAGAAAAACGTATTTCGCTCCTTTGTCCTGAAGATCGGCGGCCAATACGCCGGTCATACCGCATACGGCGATAAAAACGAAAATCAACTTTTTGCCAATGCTGTTCTTAAACATCCCAGACCTCCTTACACACCATATAAACACTATAACAAATTTTACGATTATGCAAGGGCAAAAATCACAATCGAAACGCAAATAAGCAAGGCGGCCGCAATTCTTCTGAACAGCAGCGCATACGGCAGTTTTTCTTCGTATTCAGTCAAATGAAGCCTGGCCAGCGCCGCTCCTAAAATCACCGCGATGATTCCGCGCACGGACTGGACTATATTCCCGAAAAGCGGCCCGATAAGGGCAAAGCTGGTAAACAGAAAAAGCATTGCCGCAAACCAGAAACAGGAAAACGGCAAAGCCGGTTTCAAATGTCTTATTTTCAGCGGCCGCATAAAGGCTATGATAAGCAATGAGAAAATTCCGAGGTAAAAATAAGCGAGTGAAGCGGCAGTAATTATCGACAATACGCCTTTGCCGTTTTCCAGCTCTACGCATTCTATGAGTTTTTTTATGCATATATCGGAAAGGGAATAGCCGACAACCGCGCACAATATCCACAAAACGGCAGCGAACGGGATGCCTTTCCCGGACCAGTTGGAAAGCAACGCTCCGCCAAAACAAAGCAGTACCGCGCCCCATTGCCCGGCTGAAATCCCGTTTTCCAGAAAAAGCACACCGAAAACCGCGATAAATATTATTTTCACTCCCAGCAGCGGCGCCACCCGTGAAGCTTCCGTCCGGCTTACGGCCATAAAAAAACCCATTTGTCCGACCAGGTAAAATCCGTCAACCGCAAGCAGCAACAGCCAATAATCCCTGAAAGGCGGCAAATCATTAGCCAGAAGCAGCAAGCCAAGCAGTACTGACGCAAAAACCCCGGTTATGAGATGTGAAGCGATAAGCAGTTGAAAAGAATTCCCGTCTCGGTGAATATATTTTTTCGAGTAAATATAAGAAATGCTCTGAGCGAACGCCGCCACTAAACCGCACAATATTCCGGGAATCATATTTTAAGGTTCTTTATCGGATTTGGTTTTGACCGCGCTTTCCTCCGGGCTTAACTCCTGAATATGTTCAAGACTGGTTTTCTTAGCTTTCAAAGTCTGGTCAGTACGCTGTTTCTTCTCTTCTCTCAACAGTTTCTCAAGCGGATCCTCAACAGTATTATTACCGGATTCATCAACTTTGGATTTATCTTTGGCTACGGAATCCTTATGTTCCTCAGGAGTTAGCTCCTGAATATGCTTAAGGCTGGTCTTATTCGCTTTCAAAGTCTTTTTGGGGAGCAGTTCTTCCTGTATTTTTTCCTGATCCTTCAATACTTTTTCAGACGAATTCACATCCGCAGCCCTGGTCTTTTTGTACACGGATCCCTTATGTTCTTCAGGACTTAACTCCTGAATATGCTTAAGGCTGGTTTTTTTAACCTTCGCCGTACCCTCAGACTTCTTATCCTGTTTCTCCTGTTCATTTAACAATTTATCCAGTAAATCCTCTTTGACTTTCGGAGTTTCAGGCGTTGATGTCTTCAATTCATCGGGCAGCGGCTCTTTGTGTTCCGACGGAGTCAGTTCCTGGACGTCTTTCATACTGGTATCATCCGCTTTCTGCGGCGTCGCGGGAATCAGTTTTTCCTCCTGTTCCTTTTCCAGTTTGTCCAGAGGTTCCTTACTGCTGTCAGGCATCCTCAACGGCCAGGTATCCTTAAGCGGCGTCTTTTTATCCTTTTCCGCCTCATTCAGAAGTGCTGAAATAGGATCTTTCTCATTCAGCGGCGTCATGGTTTTATTTATTTTTTCCCGGTATTCCTCAATACTCAATGAACGTGTCCTTGTGTCCGTCCTGTATTTTTCCGAAACATCCTGTCCGCCTATTTCATTGTTGAATTCGTCTTCGGGATCTTTGGCAACCTTGGCTTTTTTCGGAGCCTCCTCCAGCACCTCCATTTGCGAAGGTTCAAACGGCGGAGAAGTTACCACGATAATCTCAAGTATTTTATTGACATTGTTAGTTATCAGCATCGGGATATCAGGCGGTACATATACCATTATGCCTTTCTTGAGAATGATCATATTGGTATTGTTGACCAGCAGCTTGCCGCCGCCGGAAATAGCATAAATTATCTGGGCGCTGCTCTGCTTGTACTTCGGCGGGCTCACACCGGGTGGAATTTTAAGCAGCGTCATACTGCAATACATCATTACATTGTCCGTTTGCGGGAAAAATACCTTTACGATTTCCGTTTCCTTGAGTTTCCTGTTCTCAATAAGCGGCAGTTCGTAAATATCCTTGATAATTACGGCCCTGCCGTCAGGGTTGACAAGTTTGACATCCTGAGGGGCAGGCCCCGAACTGACACATCCCCCAAACAAAAAACCGATTACCGCAAGACAAATGATAAAGAGCATATTTCTCATAATAAAATCCTTGATTTTTGAACTCACTCCGATACAATACTCCGCTTATTTCCAAATGCAAAAAGATAGTTATGATTTTCACCCGATTTTCCATAAACGAATAGATTGACGACACCGATCAAAAGTCGGCATACAAGGTTTTTCGTGCAACTCGCACGCTCAGCGTCCTGGAAAAATGCGCTGTGCTGATTTTTCCAGGACATCGGTTGCCTTTCGCTTCGCTCAGGCTCAGCCTGCGCAGAGTAACGAGAGCGGTATTTATTCAGGCGCAACAAGTTGCGCACAAGTTTCGAGTCGTCAAGAGGCTCGACCAGCGTCCCGATACGTCGGTTTCGTTATATTTTTATTTTTTGATTTTTGTCGGTGTCGTCAGATTGCAATGCTTCAGTTTCCGCACAATAGTCGTTACTGAAAAAGTCTATTTTGCCTCATAATCAAGGCAGTAAGGCCGACGCGTAGTACCTGAAACTAACAAAGAGTATGGACAAAAGAGACTGTAAGCTTTTATCGGGAAAAATATTCTTAAAGCAACTTTTTTATGAGAAATATAAGAACAAGCTGAAAAGCTTGCAATAAAAAACCGAAAAAAGCGTTGTCAACGCACTGACTCAAGCGAGACGCCTGAGCTACATTTGAGTTTGCCATGTTAAGAAAAACATGCCCACGGCGTTTTTTTTGTATTTTCTATTGAAAAACACTTGATTTTATTGAATAATGATTGTATACGATTAATAAACAATAAAAATTCAAGCGGCATGAATTATGAAAAAATCTCTTATCGCTTCAATAGCGCAAAAACTTAAACGGAAGATCAGCAGCGGGGAAATCAGTTCCCGGATCATCGAACAGGACATAGCTCAGGAATACGGCGTCAGCCGTACTCCGGTCAGGGAAGTAATCCGCGAACTGGTCAAGGAAGGACTGTTAACCTCAATTCCCAACCTCGGCACTTTCGTAAAACAGTATTCCATTCAGGAAATAAAAAACATCTATGAAATCCGCGGAGCACTGGAAGGTCTGGCCGCTGCATTGGCGGCCAGGCGCATAAACGCAAATGAAGGCGACTCTCTGCTCTGTCTGGCCAAAGATATTGAAAATAAACGGCTCGCCGAAAACTGGAACGCCGTCTATGAACTGGATAAACAGTTTCATAAATTCATTGCACTTTATTCCCGTAACCAAAACCTCGAAAAAGCCCTGGATGATTATGATTTCAAGATAACCTGCGCTTATGCCAATCTTTTCCAGGCCGACCGTTTCAAGGGCAATGAATTTAAGGGGATTTCACATATTGCGATTGCCGAAGCCGTGAAAAGCGGCGACAGCGAAAAGTCGGAAAAACTGATAAAAGAACATATAGCATGGGCCAAACAAAGGATCTTAACGGACTGAAGGAAACAACTCAATTAATCATGAAAACTGCAAAGTATTCGTCCTCACAAATTACTGCCGCTGCTTATTATCTCCCGGAACAGCGCCTGAGCCTCCGGGAAATGAGCGAAATGAGCGGAGCGCCGGAAAATATTATTGCCGAAAAAATAGGAATTGAAGAAAAACGGGTTGCCGCAATTGACGAACAGCCGTCCGACCTCGCCGTAAAAGCAGGAAGAAAAATTATTGAAAACCTCGATCCGGAAAGCATTGACGTATTGA
>JAQUOK010000226.1 GCA_028717165.1 Victivallaceae bacterium
GCATTCCGCTGCTCGGACGGCATTGACAATTGTTCCAGAAAAGTATCCGCGATCCGTTTGCCGAGCTGTTCCGGGTAACGCCGGATCGCGCTCGGCGACGGGATCGTCAGGCGGTAAAACAACGTATCGTCGAAAGTAATGAACCCGATATCGCCGCCGATCTGAATTCCTCTGGCCTGCAAATGATAAAACGCTTTCTGCGCGTGCTCAACGCAGTGGAAAAACACGGAATCAAGCCGGATATTCTCGTCATCCAGCCAGGATTTTAATAATTTCAGCGCGTCCTTTTCATCCTTTGCGGAGCCCGCCGCCATCGGTTCGCCGTTGAATTCCCGCAGCGCCTCATGGCAGCCCCGGAGAAATTCCCCGCCATTGTAAACCGGGCAGCCGATCAGGCCGATGCGTTTGAAGCGGCATTCGATCAGGTGTTTTGTTCCGTGATAGCTGCCGGCGAAATCGCCGTCGTCAACCCGCCAGCAGTCGGCTCCGTCCAAGCCGCGCCCGATGAAGGTTAGTGGAAACCCGTCCCTGGCCAGAGCCGCCAGCGGCATGTAGCCGTTGACTATTTCCGGCGTCGCCGAGATCATCGCCCCGGAATAATGTCCGGCCGCGAGTTTGCGTATCATTTTCCGGAACGCCCAGGCATTCCCGTGGTGCTGTTGAATGTCCAGTTTCCAGCCCGCGCACTGGAGCCAAACGCCGATCTCTTTCGATACCCGCCGCCAGTGTTCCGAATCGGTATCCGGCAAAAGCAGCGTCGCGCTTTTCAGACTTTCCGGCAGTTCCGAACGCACCACGGTCCCGCCGCCGAAACGGCTGGATACCAGTTTCTCTTTCCGTAAAAGTCTCATACCGTTTTCGACCGTGTTATTGTGGATGCCGAGTTTTTCCGTCAGCGCCTTCGCACTGGGCAGTATCTGGCCCGGCTGATATTCGCCGAGACGGATTTTCCGGCGAACATAATCGGCGACAAACCGACGGCCCCGGACCGGATTGGATTCGTGATTTTCGTGTTTCATTGAACCACTCCTGTTTTGATTTTATGAATTCCCGGATCATCCGGGAAAGACGAAAAAATGACAATTTTGCAACTTCCCACACCAGCGAAAATGGCGATTAGCAGTTTGCGGACTGAAAAATTAAGTATTTAACAATAAAAGAGTTACCGAAAAAACTTTCCACATCTGGCCCCGATTTCAGCCCTGATTTTCGGGCTTTTGAAAGCAAAGTCTCAAAACGTTTAAAACCCTCGTGTGGGAAGTTTTTTGCCGGACTCCAAAAATCGCCCGATTTAGCCTCAAAATCCCGGTGCCGGCATTACTCTCCGGAAATCCGAGCCGAAACGCCGTATCGGCAAAAATCCGAAAAAGCGGACAGGGGGGCCTGTCCGGTTTGACTTCGCAAGTGCCTGCAAATCAAAGCAGTTATAAAAAGCGGACAGTAAAACAAACTGTGTCAGAACGCGTTACCCCTTCAGCCGCCACATAACCAGTTGAGCAGCAATAGGAACCAACTTTATCGTTTCCTGTGGGTGCGATAAAGGGAGGCGTGGTTTGAGGTGGAGCCTATCAACTTAGCGCAAGGTTGCGCTAGGTTGGAATCACGGTATTTTTTCGTTGAAATTTGCATTACGCCATTGAATAACTCTCACACTCGGTGTACAATGTGTGAGAGTTATTCAATGGAATTAGCAATGCAAACGAATATAGACAAAATACAGGAAATCATCCGGCAACGTGGCATAATAACCTCGGCGGATATCCGCGGACTTGGATTTTCACCTAAACTACTTTGTTATCTGAAAGCCAAAGGAATTCTGCGACGGATATCGCACGGAGCTTACACTCTTTCTGAACATATGTCCGCGCAAGAAACATTTACCGAAGTCGCGCTGAAAATTCCGCATGGAGTTATTTGTCTGCTTTCCGCTCTTCAATATCACGAACTGACGACTCAAATGCCATACGAATCATGGGTGGCTATAGAAAAAGGAGCCTATTATCCGCGTAACCTGAAACAGTCTATAAAGATAATTCAGCTTACCGGAGATAATTTTTCATCTGGAATTGAAACGCATGAGTGCAACGGGATAAACATACGGGTATATTGTCCGGCAAAAACCGTTGTGGACTGTTTCCGTTTTAGAAATAAAATCGGAATCGACGTTGCCATTGAAGCCATGCGTGATGCTCTCAGCCAAAAAAGGGCTACTTCAGATGAAATATGGGAATATGCTCGAATCTCCCGGCTGACCAAAGTTATGCGTCCATATCTGGAGACGATTCAATGAATAATGGCATTATTGCTTCTGTACATCAACGACTGCTCAATTTGCGTGATAAAACCGGCGAACCTTTCAATAATATTCTCGTTAAATACGCTCTGGAACGTCTGTTGTACCGGCTTGAAGCATCCGGCAAGATCAAAAATTTTGTACTCAAAGGTGCCATGCTTTTTTCATTATGGCCGCAAGTTCCACGGCGTTCCACTCGGGACATGGATTTGCTGGGCTTTGGAGCCCCGACAACTGAACGGATGAAATCTGTTTTTATCACTGCATGCAAATTAAAATATGATGCGGACGGACTTTGCTTCGATCCCGACAGCGTTACATCCGAAGACATTCGTGAAGAACAGGAATATGTTGGCGTCAGGGTCAAGCTTATGTGCTATCTTGGTCCAGCCAAAATCCCACTCCAGATTGATATCGGCTTTGGCGATGCCATAGTGCCGAAACCGGAAATAGTCGAATATCCCAGGATGCTGGATTTCCCGGCTGCCAGAATAAAAGCCTATCATCCGGCAACGGTGATTGCGGAAAAATTCAACGCCCTGGTTGTTCTTGGTTACCGCAACAGCCGAATGAAAGATTTTTACGATCTTTACATACTGCTGAAACATATGAACCTTTCCGATGAAATGTTACTTACTGCGGTTAAAGAAACTTTTAAACGCAGAAAAGTATCACTGCCGCATGAAATTCCGGTTGCATTTACTCCGGCGTTCCTTGAGGACGGAACCAAACTTATCCAATGGAATGCATTCATAAAGCGCAGCGCCCTTGATCCGGCCCTTCAACTTGCTGATGTATTAAAATATCTCGAAGAGCGATTGTGGAATTTATGTTTCCGGTAAGTCGCATTCCGTTATTTCCTCGTGATCGCGCAGAAACAGCCTTCTGACGCAGATTGACGATAAATCCGCATAATGACCGCGGCCTGCCGTCTTTGAGCGTGAGCGGGGCATTTCTCCGCGTTTTACTCATTCCAGACATATTCGACCTTGCGCTTGCGCCTGCCGGCAATAATCTGGTTGACCCGGCGCGTACTTACGGCCATAATATTGGCTATCTCCTGAACGCCCGCTCCCTGCCTGGCCAGGCTGATGACGATTTCCTTTTTACCGGGATCGCGGGTAGGTTCGCCGGGAATGTAGAGCAGCCCGGTGAAATGCGATTTTATCTGCTCGTAAAGATTCTCCGGCAGGACATTTTTTCATATGGCCCCTTGGGTTAAAGTTGATGTTGTATGTAAAGCTCTCATTCGCGGACATAGCCAGTCGAATCGGGAAGTGTTCTGTTAAAAAAATATTTCCCGCCCGAAGAGTTAAGAAAATTAAGAAAAGAAATCAATACATTTCAATCTTCATATATATTTTCTTAATTATTATTTAAAGTGTTGATTATCAGGGATTAGATGTTAAGAAAAAGCAGTTCTTAAGTTTTCTTAATTTTCTTAATTAACCCTGCTCCCAGCCGGGGAAACCCGGTAAAAAGTCCTTCCCCGGACTGGTTTTGGGTCAGGAAGCGCCGGTAAAACTTCATTTCCCTTATCCCCCAGCCCGGCGGGGTTTTGTCGGCAAAATAGCGCCCGTCAGCATATGACAGAATGCCGCGCTCGACCAGTTCCGCCAGCGCCTCATCGCGTTCTTTTCTCGTCGACCCGTATCCGGCATAGTTCGAAATGTCGCTTCGCAGCGCTCCTTTCGGCGAAAACCTGAGCACGGCTTTGAATATTTTCTTGAACAGGCGCTCCCGCAGTTTGGTGAATTCATTGCCGTCGTCGACGCCCATCAGCATGCGTTCGGCATGAGCAAAGAACCACTGCAGCAGGACGGCGGTCTTGCGCCAGACTTCATCCGTAATCACCACCTCCTGACTGAAATCGAGATCGGCCACCGACAACATGACCGCCAGTTTTGGGCCGTATTCGTTGATCAGGCGCTTCCAGGACTCCCTGAACATCTTGAACAGGCCGCCGAGATAATCTTCGGGAATCACCACCAGCCCGCGTTTACTGCGGAAGACGTCGATCCGCAAGCTCAGTTCCCGGACGGATTTATCCAGGTCGATCCTGGCCGGGCGTCCGTCGAAATCCGGCATTCGGCAGAACAGAAAGCGCCCGAAAAACCCGCTGCTGATATCCTGCTTATTGACGACGATATCGAATATCTCAGGCTGGATATGCGCGATAATGCTGGGAAAACAAAAGCGCGTCGAACGGGTGCTGACTCCGTGTCCCCGAGCCGAAAAAGCATGCTCAAAACAGCCTTTGTTGAACACTTCCGTTAAAAACGTGGTTGCCTTGTGCTGCCAGTGCCTGGGATCGAGCCAGTTCTGCAGTTCCGAAATGGTAACAAGTCAGTTATTGGTTTTCACCAGGGCGTCGGCAATGCCCTCGGCGCTGCCCGCGCTGGCGATCTTCCAGCCGTATCTTTTCGCCGTCAGGTCGAGCAGGTTGCCGATGTCTTTACCGGAGGTCGAAGGCGCTGCCAGCATGATGTAGCAGTTGCCGGCAAGCCCGCTGGCGGTATCGATACGGAGCCGCGCCAGGGTAACGCCTTCTTCCACGATCATGTTCAAATCCGAGGAACGCGCGTTGTCTTTTTCACTCAACGCGCACCCGGCCAAGACTATTGCCTTGGGCAGCGTCGCCGCCAATGGCAGCGGCGGTCTGGTTACGGCGCTGAACAATTTTACCATCGCTCCCAGGTTGGTGCCTTCCAGTAACGCGATGATGTCGGCGTCGGTAATTTCGCGCCACGGCTTTTTCTGTTCCGTTTCCCTGGGGTTCGCGGTAAAAATAGCTGAAAAATCCACCTCGCTGTTGTCCGGAGCCGGATCGCCATAGCCTTTAGCGGCCAATTCCCCGGCGGCAACGGAATATTCTCCGTAGCATTCCAGCAGGGTGTAAACCGCGAACGGGGAATAGCTTTTCCAGGGCTCGAACGGGGCGGCGTTGGAACTGAAGACGAAAAACGTCCGGTCTTTCAGCGAGGCCGAACAACTGCCATGGTCTTTTCCCGGACGGCGGTAATAATCGTTGTCGTTTTTGTTGTAAAGATATTTCCAGCCGTGTTTTTCCAGCAGGGCTTTGACGTCGCCGCGCTGATTGAAATCCTCTCCGGGCAGCAGCCCGGAGGATGAGGTTCTTTGCACCGGTTCCGGGTCGGCGGATATCCAGTGCTCGTTCAACTGTTTTGCGGATGATAAAAGAATATCGCGCTGATTTTCGGTGAGCGTCGGGATCGTGGTAAAGTCTCCCTGCAAGAGCTCGTATTTCGGCGTCGGGGCGCAGAGAAAAAGCCCGCCGGCGCCTCTGGTTTCTATCAGCGTGGTCAGCTTGCCTTTGCGCTGTCCCTGGGCCACATATTACCGGAAACCTCGGCGTCGCAGCGGTAAATGACATGCCAGCCCCCGGAGGGCGTCTACTCGATCACCAGGCGGTCAAGCAGCGGCTTAGCCCGGTCGCCGACCAGATTCGACCAGGGATCGAAGAGTTCGCCGCCGTTGTCGAAGTCGATGATCTCCAGGTTTTCAGAGGCTTTGCCGGTAACGACGCACACTGCCTCGTGCGCGTTCGAAAACCAGGCGCTGACTTCCGCCTCGGTCGGCCGCCGTTCCTGATAAGCTTTCCAGCTTTTGAGCGCGGGGCACTTCTCTTCCCGCTTCGCCGGCAGGACGCTCAGGCCGTAATCAC
>JAQUOK010000227.1 GCA_028717165.1 Victivallaceae bacterium
GTTAATCGGAATGGAAAATCTCTTTATTTACCTTTATGATAACCCGGATGAAATAAAACTCCTGATAGAGAAAATTTATAATTATATAAGTGGCGTTCTCGATATGCTGGAAAGCTTCAGGAACGATATTCACGCCGTTCATCTTGGAGATGACTGGGGGACTCAACAAGCTCCCCTGATGAGCATTGAAATGTTCAGGGACTTTTATAAACCGTATTATAAGGAAATCATCAGGAAAATCCATAACCTGGGAATGGATGTCTGGCTGCATACTGACGGTAAAGTCAATAATTTAATCGGGGAATTCATAGACATGAAACTTGACGTTATAAATCTTCAGCAATGCAATGTGCTTGGAATTGAAGATATCCGGCAGAAATATCGGGGACGAATAACTTTTGACTGTCCGGTAGATATTCAAAGAACTTTGCCTTCCGGTTCCAGAGAGCAGATTGAAGATGAAGCAAAAAGACTTCTGGAGGAATGGGGAACGCCCTGCGGGGGATTTATTGCGACCGATTACGGTTCGACAGACCAGGACCATCAGGCTATTGGATGTTCGCGCCGCCAGGCTCAGACGGCATTGGCGGCCTTTAAAAAGTTCGGCAGATACAAATAATTGACAACTGACAGGTTGAAATATGACCATCACCAACATCTACGATACGGTTATCCCCCATCCGGGGCCGGGAGAACCGCCTCTGTTCAGACGCTTTCCGTTCAGCGCTGAACTGCTGGGGCCGTATTATAACTGCTGCCGCCGGGACAAAAATGTCCGCAAGTCGCGGAATGAAACGGAAATAGATTCTTCCTGGCGGATAATAAAACCGGAACCTGAAAACAAGGTTGTCGATTTCGCGGTTAGCGACTTCAGCCAGTTTCTGGATATATGCATGAAAGTCCGCTTAAATGACGCTCCGGCGGGCGGTAAAGCGGTCATTCTGGAAACGGCTCCCGGAATCGGCCCGGCGGAAAGCCATAAAATAGAAATAGCGGACGAATTTATAAAAATAAGCGGCGCGGATGCCGCGGGTATAATGCAGGGGATATTTTTCCTGGAACAGCTTATGCTCGAACGGGAAGCGCCGTTCCTTAAAAAGCAGACCATTCAGCGAACGACGGCGCTGCCTTTGAGACTGTTCCGTTCGCCGGTAGCTTCCTATTATAAAGAAACGCAGGGACATTACGACGGGGAACATTACCATGATAATATCCTTGTAAAAATTGCTCATCACGGTTTTTCCGGAATATGGGTCAAAGCCTGGCTCCGGGATTTGATCGAGCCGGTCGGTTTTGACTGGGACTGCCGCGATCAGAAACGGAAACGTGAAGATCTCGAACGCCTGATCGAACGCGCTTCAAACTACGGACTGGCGGTTTATCTCCATATGCAGGAGCCCTGGGGGGCACATGAAAAAGACAGTTTCTGGAAAAAGAACGCGCACTTGCGGGGCGATTTTTTTGAACCGTCCCATGAATACGCCTTATGCTCCAGCCATCCGGAAGTAAAGGAGTACCTTGAACAGGGATTTTACCAACTTTTCAAAAAGCTGCCGGGCCTGGGCGGGATAACGATGATTACCGCCAGTGAACATCAATCGCATTGTTTTTCCAGGGTAATCAATCCTGATATGGAAATAAGCTTTGAGCATTGGCCGATTTACGAAGTGACATGCCCGGAATGCCGGAAACGGACTCCGCAGGAAGTGGCGGCGGAGATCTTGAATCTTGCCGAACGCGGAATACACCGGGCGAAACCGGAAGCCGGAGTCATTGCCTGGAACTGGAGCTGGTCGCAATGGGAAGAAGACCCGCAGGCGGGAGTTTTGCGCGGATTGTCGGAAAAAGTGCTTGTGATGTCCGATTTTGAGCGCGGCGGCAGATTCAGAATATTCGACGGCGAGTTTCTCAACGACGAATATTCACTGACTTATGTCGGGCCGTCGGAACGTTTCCGCAAAACTGCGGAATTCGAAAACAGACGTAATAAACCGATCATGGCAAAACTCCAGATGAGTACGACTCACGAAGCCGGGGCTCTGCCGCATCTGCCGGTCATGTATTCGATTGCCGAAAAAATGCATAATCTGCGTAAATACAATTGTGCCGGAGGGATGTTCACGTGGAATTTCGGCTGTTTTACGTCAATAGTTACGGAATTGGCCAGGGAATTTTATTTTGAACCGGTGAAAGCGGATTTTGAGGAAATACTCAGGAGTATTGCCGCCAGGCGGTATGGATTTGCGACTGTGCCGTCGATACTGGCGGCCTGGAAGCATTTCAGTGACGCCGGGAAATTTTATCCGCGCGATGCCTGGTCGTTGTCATTTCAGCCGTTGAATCGCGGACCGGCATATCCTTTGTTTTTTGAAAACAAGGACGATCAGAGTCCATCCTCATGGTTAGACACCGCGGTGGAAAATCATCGTCTGGAAGACTGGGTGCATCCGCCCTGGACAGTTGCTAAACGTCTGAAAGCCTTCAGGGAACTGTTGCGGCGCTGGGAAAAGGGGCTTGCGTGCATGGATCAGGCCGAAGCGGGCGTTTCGGATTTAAAGCGTATCGATTTTCTGCGGGATTTTGCGGTGGCGAAAGCTTTCAGGAATATGGTTCTTGCCGATATCAATGTTACGGAATTTACCCGGCTTCGCGATAAATATTACAGTAATAAAGACTGCGATAGAAAAAAACCATTACCGAAATGAAAAATATATGCGCCAACCATATCAAGTTGAATGATGAAATGCGGGCGCTTATAGAGGCGGAACCGGAAATCGGTTATCATGTAGAAGCTCACTGTATGCTGATAAGCAGAGAAAAGCTTGATAGAGTAAAAGAAAAATTACTCGGCATCCTCAAGGTTTTTTGAGCCGGTTTCTTCGACGGTTTATGCCGCAAACAGCTTAAAAAAGCGGAAAACCGGAAAAACAAACTCTCACTATTCCGTTCCGTCATAAAGTAAAGTTGAAAAATTGGCATAACGCGGCTAAGCCGCGCCTCTTCGAGGATTTATACAATTTTTGACTTGACTGTATGACTCCGCAGGACGGGAAATCCATATGTTTCAGGAAAAACAAATATTTTGTTTTTCCCTGAAGGCAAAGTCGCTGCCGGTCGGGTTCTCGTTTTTGTCAACTGGAAAAACTTATAAAGAGAGAGCGTAAGCAAACGGTTTTGTATGTTTGGGAACTTGACAGAAGCGGGGTTCCGACTTATGTCATAAACTGACGATGAGGTAAAAAAATGGTCGGAGCGAGAGGATTTGAACCTCCGGCCTCTGCGTCCCGAACGCAGCGCTCTACCAGGCTGAGCCACGCTCCGACTAGAAAAGGTCTCAAAAACGCGAGACCTTAGCATACTATATTTTAAGAGTTTTTCAACTTAAAAAACTATTTTTTCAATGATATTATTACTTTTTTCATCGCGCCTTCGCCTTCACTGCAGGTTTCCAGCTCCGGATCATTTTCCAGAGTAATGTGAATAATCCGGCGGTCATGGGAATTCATGGCTTTCAGGACGACCGGTTCGCCCCAGCGCTTTACTTCTTTGGAGGCGTCAAGGGCCTGCTGCTGCAACTGTTCTTCGCTCATTCCGGAACTGCGCTCGGAACTCGGTTTATCCCGTTTGCTGCCGCGTTCGCCGGAACGGAGATTGCCGCGGGTATAACCGTCAATATCCAGTATTACCTTGGGAAACGTTTTGTCCCCGTTGAATAACATCCGGTTTAACAAAAGCTGCAGGTTCTCCAGAGTCTGGCCTTTGCGGCCGATTATTCTGCCGGCTTCTTCAGAACTTATTTTTATCGCTACATTCTGGCCTCTCATTTCGGTTTTGAGCATGGCGTCCAGGCCCAGATAGTCAAGCATTGTCGCAAGCGTCCGAAACGCTTTTTCCTGTTGTTGTTCAAGGTTAGGAGTTTCCATATTACTTTCCTTCAATTGGTTGCGCGGCTTTAAACCGCCTTCTTTACAGATTTACTTTTCTCCTCGGAATCCATTTTTTTCTGCAGCATCAACTGCAGTATTGCCAATATCTGGCTTACGGTCCAGTATAAAGTCAGTCCGGCCGGCAGGTTGTAAAGCATTACCAGCATGACCAGCGGCATGAACATCATCATTTTCTGCTGGGTCGGATCCATTGCGGCGGGAGTCAGATGCTGCTGCAGTATCATAAGCCCGGTCATCGCTATGACCAGCGGATTTATCGCCAGGCCGAATATTGTTGCCACGGTATCCGGTTTGGCGAGGTCGTTTATCCACCAGAACGAGACCTGACGCAGCTCAACCGCGCCGTTCAGGGTGGAATAAAGGGCTATGAAGACCGGGATCTGCAGCAGGATAGGCAGGCAGCCGCCGAGAGGGTTTACCTTTTCCTTGCGGTAAAGTTCCATGACCTTGGCGTTCATGGTCTGCGGGTCATCTTTATATTTTTCCCGGATTTCCTTCATTTGCGGCTGCAGTTTCTGCATGCGTTTCATCGATTTATTGGCTTTCTGGGTTACCGGCCAGAACAGTACCCGGACGATTACCGTAATAATGATGATACTCCAGCCGTAGGAACCGCAAAGACCCTTGAGGAAGATCAGGAAACTTAAAAGTTTTTCCGCGATCCAATCCATAGGGCCGCCCCACGAAAGGTTCATAATTTCCGGCGCTTTCTTATCAAATTCAGCCAGATAAGAAATTATTTTAGGACCGTTATACGATTTGAAATTAAAAGTCTTTTCCGCTTCCGGAGGAATCAGGACATTCCTGTAAGAACCGCCGAGCGCGGCGATATAGTATTTTTTATGGCCGCTGGTTTCAGGGACCATTTACCGTTTGCGGACAAGCACGTCGAAAGGTTTTTCCGCCAGAACAAGGGTGGTCAGATACTTGTTGCTTCCGCCGCACCAGTAAATTTTCGTATTGACCGGGGCAAAAAAGTCTTCATCGTCGTCATCGGTTTTAACGGCTTCCGGAGAGCCGTTTTCAGGGCAGTAGTCAATCGTGTCCGTTTCATTGTTCACATAGGAGTCTTCGGTCAGAATGCTGAAAGGAAGAATGGCTCCGCCCATGACCGAAAGCGACGGGAAACGCAGTTCGGATTTTTCGTTATTTTTTATTGAAACGGAATAGCTGAGGATATAATCACTGACAAGCTGCCATTTCTGAGTAAGCGTAAATTGTCTGCCTTTGCCGTTCGTTATTTTACGGACGAGCTTATAGCTTTTCGCCGTACTGTCGGTGCTGTTGTCGAGTATTTCATCAACCCGCCATTCCGTTTCGCCGAAAACCGCCAGGGCGCCGGGCGGCAGACTGCTGTTCAGTTCAATAGGCGTTTTATGATCTTCATGAAAATATTTAAGGAGAACGAGCTTCTCCAGTATCCCTTTATTAGGGTTGAAAACCAGAGACGAAGACGTATCCTTGATTTTTTGAGCAGGCAGTATGGAAACTTTTTGGGGGGTAATTGCCGCCGGGACGGATTTTTTTTCTGTTGCGGGTCTGACCGGTGCGGTTTTCTTTGCCGTTTCCGGTTTTGCGGCGGCCGGTTGTTGAGTGTCGGCGGAAGTCGCGGGAACGGATTGAGGTATCCATCCCATATATTTGCAGAGAGGCCCCCAGGCGACAACCAGGAGTCCGCACAGACAAAAGGCAATTATTGTTTCTTTGTCAAATTTCACTATATTCATTAACCTCTGATTTTACTTAATTTCGAAACTCCGGACACTTTTTTCGGGGGGACGGGATCATAGCCGCCCCGGCAAAAAGGATGACAGCGCATTATGCGCAGAAAACTCAGGTACAACCCTTTCAGCAGACCGTGTTCAGCCAAGGCTTCCTGAGCATAAGAAGAACAAGTCGGTTCGAAGCGGCAACAGGGCGGGAACCAGGGAGAGATACATATCCGATACAATCTGACCGCAGCAATGAGCGCGTGTTTCGGGTTCAGGCAATTGAAGACTGCTTTAACAGTCCCGCTTCC
>JAQUOK010000228.1 GCA_028717165.1 Victivallaceae bacterium
CAATGGTTCTGAATCCGTCTTGGTCAATTGCGTTCGGTAAACGCAAACTACTTTGCATGTGCCATTGAAGCTTCATTAATTCCTGAAAAGTTGATTTTTAGGATTTCCCGAATTATTATATTATTATTACGGGAGTTGACTTGGCTGTTTCCCCGGGCTATATTAGGCCGCCGTTCAATAGATGTTGTTTTAACGGGAAACTTTAATGCGGGGTTCTGGGAAACAGGAAGGCGCTGGCGGAAAAGGTAAATACATATTTGCCCTTTTTTTAGTCGCACTTGGCATTCTGGTTTTTTATTACAATTTCCGGATAGATGACACTAAATATGACGCGATAATTGAAAAGACGGCAAAAAAATATAACCTGGACAGCCGTCTGGTAAAAGCGGTTATTTTTCAGGAAAGCAGATTTGATCCCGGGGCACGCGGGCTGCACGGCGAAATAGGCCTGATGCAGATAATGCCCGACGGCGCGGCGGTTGACTGGGCTAAACATTATAAAGTCGATAATGTTCGTGAAGGGCTGCTTTTCAGCCCGGCCCTTAATATTGAGATCGGGGCGTGGTATCTGGCGGAAGCCTTGAAACGCTGGCATAAATATAAATATGCCAACGAACTGGCGCTTTGCCAGTACAATGCCGGCGGGAAACGGGCGGAGGCCTGGAAGCCGGAAAAGTATGACGGCGAGGTTATCGACCGGATAAAGATCCCAAGTACCCGCGCCTATGTGAAGGCGATAATCCGCAAATATGAAACGTATTGTGAAAATGACAGGTAAGATATGCATAAAATAATTCTGCTGTTTCTGGCTGCCGGTTTATCCTGCTGCGCATTTGCGGAAGGCAGTCGGCAAAACTGGTGTGAAGACTTTAATGCGGCCGTTGACGGCAAAGAAGGCGGACTGCCTCCCGGCTGGGAGGTGAAAGCTACCGTATGGGGCGTGAAAGAGACTTCTTTTGAGCTCCAAAGCGGAAAAGATGAAGGCTTGGTCAGTTCCGGAATTATCGGAATGCTTAAGGTCTTTGCCGATGAAGCTACCGGCGCTTTGTTCTGTGAACCTTATAAGACTGTGGACTTAACTAAAACTCCTGTTCTGCGCTGGCGCTGGCGGGTCAACGCCTTCCCGAAAGGCGCTGACGGCCGTGACCGGAATAAAGACGATCAGGCTATTGTAATTTATATCGGCGCAAATGACTGGATGCTCAGGAAAAGCATTGCTTACCGCTGGGAAACGGATACGCCGGTCGGCTGTCAAGGAAACAGCCGTTATGCCGGCGGCACGGTTATCGTGAAATGGTTCTGCCTCCGTAACCGGCAAAGCGGTAAGGACAAATGGATTATCGAAGAAAGAAATATCGCGGAGGATTTCAAAAAGGCCTTCGGTTTCATACCGAAGGAGTTTGTTCTCAGCATCGGCGCCAACAGCCAGAATACGAAATCCGAATCCCTGGCCTTTGTTGATTTCATCGAATTTCTGCCCCTGAAGAACGACGGGGAACTTGAAATCGCCCAGATAAGCACGACCGCCGATTCCGGCGGGAAGCAGCGGTAATCCGCCCTCTTTTCCGGCCCTTATAAGAGTTTTTTAAAAATTTATTCATCTACAAGACCTTATGACTTTTTCCCGAATTCGGTTTCCAGCCGTATAATAATATCCCGGCGTTTTATTTAATATTAAGCTGGAATATTCTTATTTTGGGTGTAAATTAAGGTACTTACAATTATACTATTTAAGTAAATCGGGATGAAGAAGTGACAGCGAATAGAAAGATTTTAGAGAAAATAGCTACTCCGGCTTTGATCGCGGAACAGGAACTTTTTCTGATTAAATACGCAGAGAATGAGGAGGAAATTGAAGCGGCGATGCGGCTGCGCTATGAAGTGTTCAATATTGAGCAGGGTAAAGGCCTGCAGTCTGCCAGGATCAATGAAATTGACCGGGATGAATTTGACGAACACTGTCTCCAATTGATCATTGTGGAAAAGAAAACTTCCCGGATAGTCGGCACTTACCGGGTCCATCTGGGAATCGTTGCGAAAAAAGAACTCGGACTTTATTCCGCCCGTGAATATAATATCAAGGGACTTGAAAAGATTGTCGATGAACTTGTTGAAGTGGGACGATCCTGCGTGCATCCTGATTTCCGTACCGGATCAGTGATCGGCCTGCTTTGGAGCGGGCTCAGCGGAACGCTGATGCGTTCAGGTCTGAGATATCTGCTCGGCTGCGTCAGTCTGGAAACGATTGACCCGAATATCGGCTGGGCCTTATACGAGCATTTCAAACGGCGCGGCCAACTGTGCCAGACGCTCAAGGCTGTGCCGGCGGCCGGTTACGAACTGCCGGCTCCCGACCGTGACCGCCTCGAAGAGCTTCTTAAAGAAAAGATTACTTTGCTGAAGAATATTCCGCCTTTGTTCAAGGGGTATTTGCGTTTAGGCGTCGGCGTTTGCGGAGTTCCCATTATTGACCGGGAATTCGGCACGATAGATTTTTTGATTTTACTGGATACTAATAAATTGCCGGAAAAATACGTTAAGCATTTCTTCAAGTAGTTTACCGGGAGCTTGCTGTATGGCAATTATTAGAAGAATACTAAAAAATTTTTTATTGACGGTCTGGATGCTGATTATCTGGGTGGCCGTGATTTTGTGCAGTTTCGGCAGTTACTGGAAGGTGCAGCGCCGTTTGGGAACGCTCTCATTGATATGGGGCAAGGGGCTTGCCCGGATTTTCGGCCTTAAGATCAGGATCGTCGGTGATACCGGTGATTTTAAAGGCGGCCTGGTGGTCTCCAATCATTCCGGTTATGTTGACATACTGGTTCATGCGGCTGTGTTCCCGATCAGGTTCGCACCGAAAAGTACGCTCCGGAAATGGCCGGTTATCGGCTGGTTCCTGATTTGCGGGCGTCCGATATGGGTTGACCGTTCGTCGCCGCGGAAAGCGAAGACCGTAGCTCGGCAGTTCAAGGATTCCATGGATAACGGTATTCCGCTGCTGGTTTACCCAGAAGGTACCAGCACCGACTGCCGGAGCGGGATCCTGAAGTTCAAGTCGACGCCGTTCGCTGCCGCCGGTGAAAACAACAACTGGATATTGCCGACGATAATCCGTTACGGCGATACGCCGGATGGTGAACCGGTGGCGTGGTACGGGGATATGACTTTGCTGCCGCATTTATGGCGTATATTAGGCTATAAGGAGATTCGGGCGGAGGTGACGATTATGAAGCCGTTTAAGCCTGATGGCCGCAGCCGCAAGGAATTAGCCGAATTTACCCATAGAATGATGGCGGAAGAATATGAGAAGGTTTCCCAAGTCAAGGTTTAGACAAGGACACTGACAAACACGGATAAACACAAATAACTAACTGATAACGGGGGAAATATGATTCTGAATACTTTCAGCCGGGCATTTTCTGAAGCCTGGAATATGTTAATTGAATTTCCTTTACCCTTTTTGGGCCGCGCTGACGACAAAAAATATGTAGAGACTGAAAGCACGGTAATCCTGACCCAGCTGCTGTTTCCGGTTGTCGGAATTGTTTGTGCGGTACTGGCCTGGCTGCTTGGAAAAATACTGGGAACTTTCTTCTATCCGGTTCCGGCGGCGGCAGTATTCGCCGGCGTCCTTACCTGTTTTTGCGTCTATAAGGATAACGGCCGCGGTCTGGCCGGACTTATGGCCCTGGCCTGTTATAAGCGGAAAGACATTTCTTTCGAAAATACCCTGCTGAATCTGCCTGACGGTATCGGCGATATAAGCATGCCGGCTGCGACTTTGACCATGATCCTGGTAATTATGTTCAAACTTCTCGCTTTTTCACTTATGGTGCTTTACGGTTATACTTTCTGGCTGATCAGCGTGCTGGTCCTCGAATTCACTATTGAGGGCGACCTGGCGACTTTAAGCTCGCTGGAGCAGGGACGGCCGCAATTGGCGGTAAAAAAGACAAAACAGCGGTATATATGGTTTTTTGCCGCTTTCCTGATTCTGTTTGTTTTACTGAAAGCCCCGGCGGCGAATCTGGTTCTTTTCGGCGTCGCTTTCGCTTTTGATCATGCGTTGAAAACTTACTGTCAAAACAGGTTTGACGGTATCGACAGCAGGATAATCAGCCTGGCGGCTTACGTATTTGAATTATTTGCTCTTTTGCTCGGGCTTCTGTTTCTCACTAAAGGAGCGGTGGTCTTATTATAGCATTGCTGCCCGGGACAAGATTTTTGGGGAGAATTATAATGGCCTGTAAGAAAATCCTTTTTCTGATTCCGGCAGGTTTCTGGCTGGCGGCGGCGCTGGGCGCAGGCGATTTCAATGCTTTGTACCGGGGCGGCTTGCGTAAAATCAGCGCCGGTGACTATAAAGGCGCCCTCACTGAATTTAAAGCCGCCTATAAAGCCGCTGAACTCTCGTCCGAGGAAGTAAAGATACTTTTTGCTGTTGCGGATACTTATTACCGGCTCAAGGAATACAAGGAGGCGCATAAATGGGCGGCGCGAATTCTGGATATTCCCGATTTGAAACATGGCGCCAGGATGGATGCCTATCGCCGGCTGATAAGTTACTCAAAACAGCTTAAGCGCTACGATGACGCCAAGGATGAAATAAGCTTGGCTTTAAGAGATGCTGCGGATGATAAGGAAAAAATAATTTTCCTGAATGAAAACGCGCGTCTTATGGAAACGCAGAAGGATTATTCAGGCGCTGCCGGCGCCTGGCTTGAATGCGTTGCGGGATGCAGGGAATTTTCTCCCGAATGGGAAGCGGCGCAAAAGGAATATATTGCGGTTTTGTTCAAGTTGAAGGATTATCTGAAAATCCTTAAACATATCGATGCTTTAAAAGCGGATTCCTGGAAAAGCAGTGCGCAACAGTTTATTTTTTACTATGCCGGGCTGTGCGCCTGTAAGCTTGGAAATTACAAACTGGCGGTGAAATGGCTCGAAAAAATGTCATCCCGGGAACCGGCGTGGCTGGTCTATTCGAAAAATAATCAGCTCGGCGACACCTGGAAGAAACTGCATGAATATGAAAAAGCCTATAAGTGCTATGAAGTCATATATAAAAATACCGATCTGCATAACTATTACCGTGCGAACAGTTTACTTCTGATGGCCGAACTGCGTTATACCCAGAAAAAATATCCGGAAGCCGCCAGTTTATGTGAAGAACTCAAAAAATTCCCGAAAGCCTCCGCAAGCCAGATAAAACGCGCCGACCGCCTTCTCGTCTTGATAAAAAAAGCCAAACCCTGAATAGACCGGCCGCTTATCTTTTTTCAATAAAAAAACGATTCCGGTAAAGATCAGCTTTAATTTTCTGTATTTGCGGCTATTGTTATAGCTTGTTATTAACCTTTAACCCGGGGGACGACACTATGCAGCCACAGGAATGGATCGAACGTAATCGCAAATATACCTTGACCGATGGGAACAGCGGCTTTTCCATTGCTTTCGCCGGAATGAAATTCACCGATTCCGACCTTGAAGCCATGGCGGAAAAGTTTGCACGCGCCAAACGCGAAATGTCCCGGATCGAAGCCGGGGAAATCAAAAATCCCGACGAAAACCGCAAAGTTACGCATTTTTCCGACCGCGCCGCTTATCCGGCGGGTAAGGAATTCGCCGAAGTTGAAAAATTCGCTTCCGAAGTCCGCAGCGGCAGAATAACCGGACAGGGCGGCCGTTTCCGTTCCCTGATCGTCAACGGTATCGGCGGTTCGGCTTTGGGGCCGCAGCTTATGCAGTTCGCCGTCAACGGGCCGTACTGGAACGAACTGAATGAAGTCGGCCGCAAAAGTAATTTAAAGGTTTATTTCCTCGACAATACCGATTCCGCCGGTTTTGCCGACGTGCTGGCGGTTATTGACCCCGCTACTACTCTGGTCGCCACGGTTTCCAAATCCGGCGGCACCCAGGAAACGCGTAACAATATGATCGCTCTGGAAGAT
>JAQUOK010000229.1 GCA_028717165.1 Victivallaceae bacterium
GGGAGTCGAGAAGTTTTTCAAGTCATCCGAAAGGATCTCTCCGGTTTGGGGAACGCTGTCCGGATAAGTATCGCGGGGATTGAGCCGGTGATAAAGCAGCCAGCCGCTTTTGTTTCCCGTCGTGACCGCGGCCGGCAGTGCGGGATCCGGTGTCTGATTCCTTGGAGAATAATAATAATCTATTCCCAGGCGGGTAATGACCTTTTCTTTTTCTTCGGGAGTCAGGGGCTGTTCTTCAAAGGTTAAATTGTCAAACCAGACGCTGCCACTCCCTGTGGAAAACAAGTATATCCTGATTTTTTCAGTATTTTCCGGCGCTTCAAAATTAAAGGAATATTTTTTCCATTCATAGGTTCCGGGAAGAAACCTGTATTGTAAATTTATATTTTTCTCTTTGCTCCGGTAACAGGTAAGCTGGACAAAAATGTTACTTGCATTTAACGATTTTACGTAAAGACTCAGGCAATAACCCGTTTTCTCCTTTACGGGAACAGAGTTACGCAAAACCCATGCGCTCCGTCCGACCTGCCCGGTATTTTCAATTTTTACGGACTGCTTACCGGAATACTTTATATCTGTATCTTTAAAGGTTTTATAATTGCCGCTCCAAGTGTAGCCGTGGTCCCAAAAACAGACTGCCTGGCCGGCATTCGCTTCGAAATCACCGTTAGGAACCAGATTAGCGCTTGTATCGGCATAAAGCCAGCTGTTCGTAATATAGACAGCGATGCCTAAAAGCCAGTATGTTTTGTTGAAAATTCTTCCGCATGATTTACAATTCAATGTTTGCATTTTACTTACCTCTTTTGTAAAGCAGTCTGCTGCCGGGCGGTTGACTAACCCCTTACCCGGGAGAGCTTGCACTTACGTGTTTTCTTTCATCACTGGCTCATTGCCAGGTTACCAAGTCTATTTATTTTATTATTTACCTTTCACCGTTCTCGACTGTTTTCTTTATAAAATTCACTCATTAATTGCCCACAATGCGGAATCTGCACCCAGAAGCCCGGATACAATGAATTGTACATGACCGTCACAGAAAAGATAGTTTCGCCCTCCCGTGCTATTGTGATATCCTGAAGAATTTATATAGCCTCTGGTTATGTAACTGTAAACTCCGCTTCCGAAATAACAACTGGCGTTCCAGTATTCCGTAACCCAGATAGTATTGGATGTAAGACGAATATTGCCGAGTTTTCTGGAGCCGTCACACCAGGAAATTCCTTCAAGACTGCCAGAGAAACTCCGATAATTACATGAATAACTGCGTTTGGGGGTGGTAACGGTACGTTTTATCTGATCACTTGGACAGCGGAAAACAGTAACGTAATTTTCATTATTATAACCAAGATGGCTGGTATTAATAGTAAGATACGAATAAAGCAGATATATCCATGTTCTGGAAGAATTTGAAGACAAATAAGCGACTGGGAAATAATCGTTATAATCTCCTGTATACGCTAGTGTAGCAAGGCCTATCTGTTTTTGATTATTGGCACATGCCGCCAAACGTACTTTTTCCCTTGCCTTGCCAAGCGCCGGCAGCAGCATACTGGCCAGAATTGCAATGATAGCGATCACTACGAGGAGTTCAATGAGTGTGAAATTACTTGTAATCAACAACTTGCAATCTCCGATACTTTTTTTGTCATGTCGAGTAAACATAATTTGTCCCTCCTTTATGAAGATTTAACTTTTTCTGACCATTTACAGCGGCATATTTCGACTTTGGGCATAATACGGTTTGAATTTTGTTCCTGACCAGTTCAAAACCGCCCGGAGCCAGATTAAAATAACCGTAATATTTATACGCTTCATTGACTTCATAACCGCCTTCCACATAGATTTCCCGGGGCGCGAGATAACCGATACAACCATTGGCGTAACCTACAACATAAAGCGGCTCAATGCCTGTCGCCTGCCGAAGCCGGCCGGCCATTTTTGAAAAAACCTCAGCGTTTACCCCCGTGAAAATCACCGGACCGATCCGCAAAACATGAATATACGCTGTTATCGAGCGGGGAGCTTTGCCGTTGACAAGCAAATTTTTCGTTTCCTCATACCACATGTAAAATGCTTCATGGTTACGATTGGTTTCATAGTTGTCATCCTGAGATTTATAATACAGATTATACCTGTCCATGATTGTTTCCAGTTGGGCGCTTGAAAGCGTGTCCAATGGAAGTTCAAATTCGGAGAACCGGGATTCAATACTATCTTCATTACATTTTTCCAATGAAAATATTTCATTTATTATGGCGTTTCCTAGAATTGTCCCTGCTCTTTCGACTCCGGAATAATCGCCGGCCATCACCGCCGGATTGATATTGCCGCAGCCGCCGTTGGTCAGGAATACCGTTGGCTTGCCGGGAAGCCCGGAAGCCGCAAATTCCGCCGCAAAACCGGCTATATCGGCGGAAATATTACGGTTGTTCGACGAAAGGCCGACATTATGTATGGCGTAATTCGCGATTACCGCCTTGAAAGAGCCGTCATTCCTGCGAAAAGCAAGTACCGGCAGTTTCGTATCGACATGGGAATTTTCGCTTGGACGCCGCCGGTCGATAGCGATATTTGCTACAGCGGTTTCAGAAAAACTCAGGGTTACGGCTTCAGCGTCACCGACTGCCGCCTTTGCGCCTTCAATAATGCTTCTTTCCAGGAAAACCATATATTCCGGGTCAAGCTCTCCGCATTTTCTCAGCCTTACCGTTGCGGGGCCCGCGTGAGTGTGCGTCGCGGAAAGAAAAACATCAGTAATTTTTACTGCGGTTTTTTCCGCCACGGCTTTTCGGATACGGACGGCTATATCGTTGGAAAAACCGATAAGGTCGCAATGTATCCAGATAATTCCTGCCCCGCCGTTTTCCAGATACAAAATTCTGGCATAAAGGTCGTCATATTTTCCGACTGACGGTTGAACCCTGGCCAGATAGCCGCAGAGTTCAATGCCCGTCTCCGGCGTAATCACTTTCTCAGATATACCTGTTTTTAACATAGATCAATGCCTTATTTTAGACCGTAGCCGTTTTTTGTTATCATGCACCCGGCTTATTGCATCGGCTATATCATCCATATTTTTTTTGTCTCCTAAAAGGATATTTTGAGGTAGCCAGCACCCTTCTGTTTCTGCCGAGTTTTCTGCAACCGGGCAGAATGTATTTGAATAGTTTAAATTGGGATTTGTATGTTTCCATTCGTTGAAGGTTGCAAATCGTTTTCCCTGCATAAACGGCTGTTTATAAATAAGCGTATTGTAGCCTTCAAAAACAGGAATACCTTTATTCCGCAAAGATTTGGTAAAGATATCCCTTGGTATTCCGCTGAAAATTTCCGTATCATAACGAAATAAATATAAGTGATACGTATGTCTTGTTGCTTCTTTTTTTCTTATAAGAGGCCTTATCCCAGGTATTTGAGACAACTTTTCATCAAGATATGCGGCATTTTTTTGACGTTTGTCGATTTGCCGGTCAATTTTCTTAATCTGCTCGTTCAGAATAGCAGCTTGGAACTGTGACAAACGATAGTTGCTGCCCAAATTTTCATGTTGATACCATGCGCCATCTCTTATTCTTCCGCAATTATGAATACTCCAGCATTTTTCAGTAAGTTCTTTATTGTTTGAAACAATAGCCCCGCCTTCACCACAACAGAGGTTTTTACTGGACTGGAAAGAAAAACTGCCAATGTCCCCTATCGACCCGACTCTTTTCCCTTTATATTCCGCCCCATGGGCATGGGCACAGTCTTCAATGACATATAAGTTATATTTCCCGGCAATCTCCATTATTTTATCCATGGCGGCAGCATGACCTCCCAGGTGAACGGGAATAATTGCTTTGGTTCTGGGCGTAACTGCTTTTTCAATTTTTCTGTAATCAATGCAATAAGTATCAGGGTCAATGTCTACAAAAACAGGTATGCAGTTTGCCTCGATAACACTTGTAGCTGTTGCCAGAAAGGTATATGGCGGCACAATTACTTCAGAACCTGCTTCAATATTACATGCAAGTAAAGCATTTCTCAGGGTAACTGATCCATTTGCCATTGTCACACAGTATTTGCAATGTTGATATTCAGCAAATGTCTTTTCAAACTTCTCAGTTTCCTTTCCTCCTATTCCCCATACTCCACTGTTAAGCGCTCTCAACAAAGCCCTGCTTTCGCGTTGCCCATATTGTGGCCACTTGGGGAAGTCTTTCCATTTTTTTTTATTTCTGTAAATTTTTGTGTTTGATCTGTTCATTTTATAAACTTTCTTTTTATTCTTGTCAAAATTCTACAATGTCTAATTGTAAATATTTTATATATCACTATACTATTAATATAAACAGGAAATAACTTAAAACAATGGATAAAAAGGTCAGTTAAGATGCCAGTTTCGGATGTTCGAACTGTTCATGTTTTACCCAAAGGAATTCGTTCTGTCCATAAAAAATATGGACTATGGATATGTAAATTCTCGCGAAAAGGAATAGGGGAACCTGTACGTCCTGAAGAACTGCCGTTTAGATATTTTGAATTTTATGATCTCAGTCATTTATTTGATGGTAAAGGCTGGTATTGCCCATCTAATGGTATAATCCGCAAGGTAGAGAAAGGAGACGGTATTTTAATAACACCGGGTACCAAGCACAAATATGCAGGTAATAAAGAACCTTTCATTGAGGACTCCATTTCTTTTTGCGGGTCATTAGCTGATCATTTGTACAATGCCGGAATCATTAGAAATGGAATTATCAAAATAGGTTCAGTAAGGCGTCTTCTTCCTATTATTGATCTCGTGCAGGATAATTCAGATATTTCACAAATTAAAGCCAATCTTGCCTTGCAGAACCTGCTTGTGGAACTGTTTCTCGAAAATAAAAAGTTCATTACCGTATCTGAAGGTTCGCCTCTGGAGGATCTGCTTGGTGAAATAAAAAAACGTCCAGACAAAATATGGGATATTGAGATGATGGCAGATTTCTGCAATTTAAGTATATCACAGTTTAAAAGAGTATTTATTAAAAGAACCGGGCTGACCCCCAAAAGTTATGTTGATAACTTTAAAATGCAGTTGGCCGTAGAAATGCTGACTGATAATTCAAAAACAGTCGTTAATATTGCCTCTGAGCTCGGATATTCCGACCAGTATCATTTCAGTCGTCGTTTTAAACAGATAAAAGGCTATTCGCCACAAATCTACAGAAAACTTTTTATCCGATAAAATTCTTAATCATCAGGCATTAATTGCGCCAAAGGTTTAATGGTTCAGATCACTTATCCGGATGTACGGCGAGGGCGGTCAGGGTCATTGCCCAGGCCTTTTCCCAGTTCAGCCTTTTTGAAGCATGGTCTTTCCCCAGGGTGTCTGAATAAATGACTTCATTGGTTTTATTATTGCAGCCGATAATTAAACGTGCCCGGCCGCCGCGGGCTGCAATTTCCGGTTTTTCTTTTATTACGCCGGTGAAGACGACCCAGAGAACAGGTTTGCCGGCATTGATTTCTTCACATACGCGGGCTTTGAAATCCGCTATCTTCTCCGGTTTGTTCCTGACTGCCGTCAATACTTCCTCGTCGATTGCGCCGAGCAGTTTGTCGAATGAATTGACATTGAATGAATTTATCCGGCTTTTCCCCATTTTTTCTGCCTGGCGGTTATATTTTTTTACGAAATCGTTAAAACTGTTGAAATCATCAAAAATCGAAATTTCCGCGATTTTCCTGACCTTGCAGCGGCATTCGCCGGCAATTGCGGAAAAAACATTTTTCAGCCCTTTGGCGCTTTTTTCATTCAGTTCGAGGTTTTTGCTGATCTTTTTCCAGTTCCTCCCTGGGAGCGGTTTTATAGTAGGCGAAAAGTCTTCTCATGCAGGCGGTGACGCAATCCTGAGGCGCTTTTTCCTTCAGCATCGGGACGTTAAGGCAACGG
>JAQUOK010000230.1 GCA_028717165.1 Victivallaceae bacterium
AAAATATAAGGACTCAGGATATATTCTCGAACGGTTACAAAATCTCGAAGTAAAGGTCGACTCCTTCATTGAACGACAGATGCAGGAGGCATGACAAATGCCAGCTCCGGACAAATGCCCTTATTTTTTTTTTGTTTTTTTTACAAAACAAGAGGCGTTGATAATGGGCAGAGAAAAATGTGGCAGAAATGTGGCATTTCTTGTTCGAAAAGATAGTTTTGGAATGAATCCGATAGAATGGGATGAAAATATCCGGAACTTGATTTTGAGCTTGAATTATTGTTTTTTCGCGGTATAAAATGGCACAGCACTCGACTTTTTGAGCGAAAAGGTCTAAGTTGAACAGCTGCATGCAAGTTGTTGATTAACAGGCAGTTAATTTTGGGGTAATGGTTTTGAAAAAATTTCTTTTAAAAGACTTCCTTTTTGAAAATTCCTATGGAATCCCGCTCCGAAAACCGGAGGATCCGACTTCGGATGAAAATGAATAACAGCTCGGTTCAGATTTTATTTTTTGTTTGCTTGATATTTCATGTCCTGATGATAGGTTTCATCTCAAAAAGAGGTTTTCATGCAAAGGAAATTTTGGCATGCGTTTGCAAATATGCTTGCCACTCTGACACAACTTGACATCAACGAACAACTCCGGCTTGAAAATGAATATCTGCGAGCCGAGAATCAGGTTTTGGCAAATCGACTTAAGGAAACAGGGAAACGTTTGTTGCTAACTGACGAGCAGCGCCGGGAACTTGCCATCAAAGCCGTGGCTCTTGGTAAACGAATGGTAGAAGTTGTTACCATTGTCCGCCCGTCAACGATTCTCGCTTGGCACAGAAAGTTTGTTGCCATGAAGTTTGATTCATCACAAGTTCCTCGCAAGCCTGGCAGACCACGGGTTGAAACCAACACCGAAGAGCTTGTCTTGGAACTTGCTCGCGATAATCCGTTTTGGGGCTACTTGCGAATTGCTGGAGCAATAGCAAATCTCGGCTATTCTGTTTCCAAGTCTACCGTGAGAAATATTCTCAAACGCAATGGATTCAACCCGTCCGGCAAACGTAAACACGATGGCATGACTTGGGCGGATTTTATCGCGTCGCACAAAGACGTGCTTTGGGCGACCGACTTTTTCACCACCGAAGTCTGGACGAAATTCGGATTGATTACATATTATGTTCTTTTCTTCATCCATATTGGGACACGCAAAGTTATACTTGGCGGCATTGCCGAGTATCCAAACGGCGAATGGATGGCTCAAATTGCCCGCAACCTCACGGGCTGGGACGACGATCTTGTCGACGCAAGATACCTAATCCATGACAGGGACGCAAAGTACACAGCCCAGTTCGACGAAATTATGAAGTCCGCAGGTGTCAAGCCAATACGCTTACCGCCACAGTCGCCCAATTTGAATGCATATTGCGAGAGGGCAATCCAATCCGCACAAAGAGAATGTACCGACAAACTCATTTTCATCGGTGAGAAATCTTTGCGCTATGCCATCCGCAACTGGCTGGAGCATTATCACCACGAGCGTAATCATCAGGGATTGGACAATCAGATTCCATTCCCAGATGAATCCGTCGCCAGTACCAATGGTGAAATCAAATGCCGCAAGCGCCTCGGCGGACTGCTCAAGTACTACTATCGCGACGTGGCTTGAGTTTTCCGGATTCAATTCCTGCCCAATTCGAGTATTGCCTCGGTTAAGAGATTTGTGTCTCGACCACCAAAAATTACTCAAATTTCAATAAATACGTTATCATTTTTTAGTTGTCAAACAACACCGCCGCAACTTTCATCGCCGCTGAAATCTAAATTTGTCAGATTCCCTCGGTCAAATCCTACAAGATTCAGATTTTACACCATGCGGGTTATAACTATTATTCGTTCCCATAGATATAAAACAGCTTTTAGGCTGTAAATTTGAAATATTCTTTTTCAGTGTAGCGCGGTCTTTATCTTGCGGCGCTCCATGATGAGGACCAAATAAAATTTCTGAATCGGGATCATTTAATTTTGCGACTTTTCCGAAAAAAGCATCTCCTCCCCAAATAATCAAATCTTTTTCTGCTCCTTTTAGACTAATTATAGCAGAAGCATCATTACAGGAACTACTATATAAATTTTCAGCCATATCAGGATGCTTTAAGATTAAGGATAGTTCTCCATTGGACCAGAGAATTTTAGGAGACTTGTCGCATATCTCGAGCCGATTTAATTGGAGTTCATCATTTCTATACTTTTCATATGCGACCCGAAAAAGACTTTGTAATTTAGATGCGGGTCTATCAAATAATAACAATATATTACTTACTTCGACGTGCGGAATTTTTAGTATATTATTAAGGGCTCCGATATGGTCAGAATCATTATGGGTTAAAATAATATATTTAACTTTAATATGTTTTTGGGTTAATCTTAACCATTGAGACAAAGTACTATTTTTAGGCCCTACATCAATAAAAATGAATTCATTTTGACAAATCTTTATTGATGACGCATCACCTTGACCAACATTCCAGAAATCGACTTGGATTTGCATATTACGCTAATACCGGGATATCTTCTATTGAAAAATCTAAAGATTTTTCATCGATTAGGTTAATATTATTAATTGCTACAATATCGTTAAAACGATTTCTTTTTAAATATGCGCTGAAGCTATCTCCTATTTCCAGATAGTTAAAAGAAGTACTCAACTCAGATGCGATCCACTCTCTTTTTCCGTCATGCCATTCAATATAATGTTTTTTGCGCAATTCATCTTTACGAATAATTTTACCTTCAGAATAATCTGGTAGAGCATATTCTATTGATAACGATTGATAATCTATACTATCAACTATTTTTATCCATATCTCATGTTCTTTTTCTGAAAGCTGATTAGCCTTAGCCTTACTATATAATTTTAAAAATTCTCGACAAATCTTATTTGGCAATTGTGGTATTGAATCGCAAGAAATAGATATTTTCCAAGAATCTATTATGAATAAATTTCTCGTTGGCATTTTTTTTATTTTAAGGGGTTCATTCAAACGCAAGAAAACCCCTTTTTCCAAGACGAATACTTTTTGGTTAAAAGAAAAATTAGAAAATAGGTCAACATAATCGGAGACAGCCTTTATATGCTCCGTTATTCTATCAGCCTCTAAAAAACAGTCGGCAACTATGGGGGTTGGTATATCCATCGCTATCATATTAAATTTTCCATTAGTAACTCATTGACTTTATTGGTAAACGAAATTTCAAAAAGGTTTTTCATAAAAACGAACATATTCGACAATGAGCTCGTCAAAGGCAAGTTGCTAATTTCATCTTTTTTTACACAAAAATGAGCTCGTAAACATGGGTAATTACCGCTGGTATTAATAGATTGTGTATTTACAGAAAGAAAATATCGTTCATTATTATAGTCAGCCTCCCATTTTTGTTGACACTGATAAGGAGGAATATATTTAGTTGCATGTCTAGGCATAAGCATTTGTTTAAATATATTCATTATTTCTTTTACTTCCAGCCAATCATGTTTTGCTAATTCTTTATCCGTAATTCTGAGGTAATCGAGCAATACCCAATATTCAAGTGTAATCGATTTATATTCGTTGAGACCAAAAATAACCTTGAATTTCTCTAAAGTTTTTTCAAAGCAAGTAGACAGCTCTGAAAAATCTCCTTTATTTTCGAGTTTATTTTTTCGCAAGTTGACAATAAAGTAATTACGTGTAACCTGAAAACACCAAACTGGAGGATTTTGCTTATCTTTAATATCAGAACTCCAAAATCTATGTCTAATATTGCAAATTGTCGAGTTGGGATCAATTTGGGGCTCATCTAGTTGCCCTGGAGCTATTAAATTGATATTCCACTCACAATGCTTCTGATGCACAGAGTACGGATATATTTCTCTCAAAAAATCTTCCCAATTGAGTAATCCTTGTTCAAAAACGTCTTCAGCAATTTCAGCAAAATCAAGTTTGATCGCACGTTCATTTACTGGTGATAGAATTGATTCCATTATTTATCTTTACTCATTTTATCAATCGATTATGATTAAACAATTAAATTAAATATATATACAAACAACGAATTGTCAATAAAATTTAAGCCTTCTGCCATAAATTTCAACTCTGACTCTGACATATAGAACATTTCACAATCCGGATTTAACTGAAACAAAACTTCATTTTGAAAAAGAATGTTTTTTGCTTCTTGGTCTCTTATAGACTTCCATTACCATTCTTATCATTTGCTACCCTAAAAAAAGATTTCTTAGAATTAAAATCTCTTTCTTAGTTATAATTATTATGTCAACCTGATTATATATATTTGAATTATTACCAGTTCCTCTGATCTTCAATGCTCCGGCCATAATCGACGCAAAGCCCTTATTTAAAAACATTCCCTCCTACTCCATCCAGTCAAACGGCAGGTCATTGCGAAGATTTTTGAGATAAAGCCCGTCTGGCTCTTTCCCGTTGATAACGGCTTGAAGCCGGGGAGATAAATTGATCAGATTGAGAGTGCGCCCGACATAACTCAGGTCCAGGTTCACCTTTCCGACAAGTTTGTTTATAGATTTTATTTCGCCGCGTTCCGGCATTTCATTCCACAAATGCGCCTTGGCCATAAAACTTCATTTGCCGGCATGAAGCCACGTGCGGAGTCGTCTTCGGTCTCTCCGGGCATGAGCATGACGCGACGATTGCCGCGATTCCTGAGTTATAAACCGCTTATTTCAACTATATTAATACGATTACCAACGTTTTCGGCCTGGAAGATGAAGCATAATAATGTCGCATGCGCTCGGCAGTAAAAAGCTCAAAGCTGAAATTGAGGTGTTAAAACCGGAGAAGCTGAGAAAGTAAAATCGAACGAGAAGTCATTTAAAGGCCGAAAATCGGGAAAAATCGTTAAATTTCCTTCCAGAAAAAAACACAACCTCTCGCAGTAACTCTCAGAGAAAGTTCGAAAAACACACGTTTTGACACGTTTTTACCCCAGTCCACTTTACCGCTACGCAAACTTGGAAGGCGATTTAATCGCATTTCCAGGGGTTAAGTGCTTGACTATAAGGAACTAAAAAGTTTAAACAAATTTCCCGGAAAAATCGGGTCGCGACCCGAACTTTCAGAGAGAAAGCTCTTAAACAGAGAGAAAACAGCGGATTAATAGCTTTTTTCAGAGACCAGCCTGGAAATATCGAAATTCGTATATCCTTTTGGTACAACGGGATATGCATCATAAGTGCTTGTGGCAGAGAGGTATGAATACAAAAAGAAATGGTACGCCCGTAGGGATTTGAACCCCAAACCTTCTGGTCCGTAGCCAGACGCTCTATCCAATTGAGCTACGGGCGCGTATTTTATTATTTTGATGAGCCCTTACTAATATACTGAAAATCCTTAAGGTCAAGGCTGCTAATTAAAAAAAACAGAATTTTTACTGAAATACGAATTAAGACGAGGCTAACAAAAGTCTTGCTTGACAGCGATTGGGACTCCCGGGACGGTTGAGACTTTTGAATTTAAACTCAAAGTCCCAAGCGTCCCAAGTGTCTCAAAAGTCCCATTTTCTCAAACAATGACTTTTGATGGTATGTTTCCTTATGCCAGAACCCTTGCGAGTGGCAAGTGTGGTTCTCAAAAAAAGGATTTTTAAGAACCCTTATTTATAAGGAGAGAGATAAAAAGCGATTTCTGGGGCTATAGTAAATACTATTTTGTTGGCTTACAACAACTGAAAGGTATTGGTACTGGAGACACTCGAGCCCGACAATGGGGTAACTCCCCGATCTTTTGCTTGAGTGCCGGCGGAACAGCCAACTTGGGGAATTAAGCCCCGCATATCTGATTGTAAGAACCGCCTGGCTCCAGAAATCGCGTTCATAAAAAGGAATATA
>JAQUOK010000231.1 GCA_028717165.1 Victivallaceae bacterium
CTGCCCGGATTATTTCCCCGGCAAGTTTATTAACGCCGGTAAAGACTTCTTCCATATAAGTCCGGTGATCCGCCCACGGCGCAAAATTGCCGTGTTTTTTTGCCTGCTCGAAAGTCATCCCCTTAACTTCGTTCCAGGACTTGTAACTCGTACCCCATTCCGCATTAAGCGAGTTCAAATCGCCGTATGTTTTTTTCAGATAATCCCTGAATTTATGTTGACATGAGGGAGAAAAACAGACATCAGGGTACCACATGGTTCCGTCCGGTTTCCTGCCTGCCTCCGCCAGGAAGTTTTCATCGCCTAAATTATACGCGACCGGGCCGAAAAGCATAAATATTCTGACGCTGCTTTTCAGCGATTTTTTAAGCTGCGCCAGATAATCGGGTGCGGTGAGACATGGCTCCCGGACGATCCCGCTTTTCTGTTTTGAATAGAACCGCCAGATATACGGCATTATTTTCAAATTGGCGCGGGCAATATTCATAGCCTCGTTGTATTTCAGTTTTTCAGTCCTGTTGGGTGCGCCGTAATAAAACGTATCTATGCCGTAGTTATGAAAAACTCCAAGCGCCAGGTTGGTGATATGGTCATTTGGATAACTGCCGGATATCGCGAACAGAAACTCGTCTTTTTGTTTCATGGGAACGGTGAGTTCTTTTTCAACCTGATGGACAATATTATTATCGGCAGTATTAACGGCAGCGCGGATTTTCAGCAGGGTGGACATGGGATTATTTATCTTGATCTCAAAGGGGATAACTTCATGATTTGCCGGTTCAAGGATTTTTTCAGCAAGCCGCCGTTGGCAATTATCCCAAAGTTCTATTTTTAACCGCAGATTTTCGGGAAGAGCTTTGTTCAGCGTGATTTTTCCCCGGACACTTTCCCCGTTTTTATAAAAATCCCTGGCAAGAACTATTTTTTCTATTTGATTTTCCGAGTCCACGTTTATATAACTGGAACCCCAGTCAATGACTTTCCCGTCTTTTTTCAGTAATATGTCTATAAAATGCAGCCCTTTTCCCAAGGGGGGAAAATTAAAAGAAAAATTATTGGCGCCGGGATTGACGGAGACCGTTTTGGTTTCTTCTTTTTCTATACGATTGTTCCGGTCCCGGATAATAAATGCCATGCCGATCTGTTCTTCCCGGCCTTTATTTTGTAGTTCCAGCTTTAAAGCGGCTTCAGGAAGTTGCTTGCGCTCCAGTTGAAAAGAGGTCGGCGCTATTTTTTTTATGGACAGGGCAGGTTCTTTTTCCGTCGCCCATACGACCAGTTTAGCCAGCAGCGAATGGTAATATTCATAATAAACCTTCCAGTCTTGAAATTCCTTTTGAGATGGGGTCAGGCAGTGGTGGTCCTGTTCCGCAATCGTTTCCTGGTCATAATTGAGAACCGCCACTTTCCCTTTGCCGAAGCGGCTGAGTGAAACGAGTTTGTTTTCGGATATCCGGTCTAAAACCGGAAGAGCTTTCAGGGGAATGCCGCGGCAGATGAAATTCGTTTCGTTCGGGATTTTATCACGGTTGAACACCATATTCAAAGCTTCTGTAACTCCCTGCGGACAAATATAGATAAGCCCGGCGCCGTTATGGACTTTTTCCAGGATGGCATACCTGATTTCCTGAGACAGGACATCCCATTTGAATTTGCCGATAATGATCACATCATAGCTGTCTTTCAGTTTCCTGTCGATATCCTGAAACACCAGGCTTTCAGGAGCCTGACGGTATTCCCCGCTTGAACACACGCGGAAATAGCTGTAAGTCATCAGCGGCGTATAAGCCAGATCAAGGCGCTGCGCCAGTTCCACCGTTTCGCGTTGGCCCCAGGTCGGGGCGATAACCAGCGCTTTAAGCCGTCCTTCCCGCAAAGGCTTTGCCCAGCACACATGCGGGGTTTCAATCGTGCTGCTCAATTTGCCGTAGGGCTGATTGATATCCGCGAGCGCGGAGCTCAGACAAAGGGAAAACAAAAATACTAATCTTCTGGTCATTACGCATACTCCTTTCATTTGATAAGGTTGTTTTTTTCTGAAATTTAATCATAGCAGGGATAACAGAAAGTATAAGACTGGGATTCTGAACCGGCGGTTCAAGAATTTCTGTCAATAAAATTTTTGCTGTTTCCCAGTTAATTCTTATTACAGGCCGCTTGCCCTGAAAGAAATGTCATTCCAACTTTCGCTTACTACTCCAGTCGGGACTTTATACCAACTGACATGGCCATCGACAAAAAGTATGTTCGCTCCCGAATTATGCCAGATTCCGGGAGTTTCAAAATTCGGGGAATTGTTCTCGAAACGGAAATTCATGGGGGCATCGGAAATCGTGCGGGTTCTGTATCTGCCGTTTTCGCACATCGCCACCATTGCCGCGGGTTTCTTGATATGTTTCGGTTTTCTGGCCAGATAGCAGTCTGATGAGGAAATCCCCTGGTTCCTGCCGCCAAGCTGTTGATTATAGGTATAAATGTTGTACCTGTCCGGACCTGACGGACAATTCCAGATGCCAAGCCCAGTGGACGGAACAATTACATATTCGCCATCGGTTAATTTTTTTGCCCAGATCGGCCCGGCATAATTCGGCCCGCTGTAGTTAGGCACATAATAATCATAATCGTTGACATAAAAAAGCATTCCATGGCCGATTTGTTTCTGATTATTACTGCATTTTGCCTGTTTGCCTTTTTCCCTTGCCTGTCCCAGCGCCGGCAGCAGTAAACTGGCCAGGATTGCTATGATTGCGATCACGACGAGGAGTTCGATAAGTGTGAAAATTCTGCTTTGCATTTTCATTTTTTTACCTCCGGTTATTGTTTAATTTCAGTGGCATAAAACTTATTTTTGTTTTTTTATCCTGCCTTAACAACATTTCAACGGCAGCCCTGCCCATTACAATGTTTTGTTTTTCAAGCGTCAGAGCATGTTCAGCCGCCAAGCGTTCGTTTTGTTCAATAACACCTCCAATTTGAATTTTTGTAATATCGTAGTCCGCCATGCCTTTCAATTCATATATCAGGTCAACACTGCTTCCGGCGTCACAAAGTAACAGGGCGTCGGTACGGATATTTTTTATTTCAGTTGCAACATTATGAACCAGGCGGTCGGTGATATCTATCTGATGCAGTTCGATGTCGCTGCCAGTGAGGGCCTGGCGGATTCCCGCAAGGCGAGAGGAATATACTTTACTTTCAAATTTACCGACCGCAATGATATTCCTGACCCCGTCTTTGATGATTTGGCGGGTAAGTTCGGCAAATGCAGTGATATTTTCATAGCCGATAAAATCGGCCCTGAGCCCCGGTACAGGGATATCGATAATTACGATCCGGATATTCTCGTCAGACAATCTGTGCAGCAGATTAATGAATTCAATATTCGATAAATCAAACGAAGACGGGTTGATTATCAGATTCGTCAGTTTATTGTTCTTTATAGATCGGTAGAGGGGAACAAGAGTTTTTGAATGGTTCGGCAACAAAAGCAGGTCACGGCCGTTTTCGGAGAGTTCCTCCTGAATGCCGATAAGCAGTTGGCTATAGCTCTTCTGTACCAGAGAAGGGATAAGTACGCCGACAAGGTTACTGTTGTTTTTAGATTCGGCAACGAATATTCCGGCGCCTTTTTCGCGTTTAAGCACCTTTTCGGCTTCCAGTTCGTCAAAAGCTCTTTTGAGTGTGATCTGGCTGAATCCAAGTTCTTTTATCAGACTCCTTACCGGCGGTAACGGCTGACCGGGGCTTAGTTTATAAACCTTGTCCAGGACTTTTTGTTTGGCTTGCTGGTATTTGAGCATCGTAATTTGCACCTTGTTATTTTAATTTAAACTATTACTCAACGGCTGCCGACAAATTCCGCATGGCCTGATCAGCCGGATATTTAAAAATCTATAAAATATTATAAACCAACTCCCGTAATTTTTCATATTGATGACGCAAATTTTCTTTTTCTATTTTGTCCTTTTCCCATCCGTAAGCGGAAGGAGATAAAAGAATTCGCGTTCCACGTTTTATTATCAGGTCAATAAACATGTTCTAAACTTGCTTCCTCGATAAATTTCTTCAGTTGCTGAGCCGTAAGTTCCACTGCCGTCTGCTGGGCTTCATATGAAGCGCCGCCGATGTGAGGGGTTATCAATAAATTATCGTGTCTGCGGGCAAATTCCACCATTGGATGCCTGCCTGTACAACCCCATTCGCCGTCAATCACATCTACGGCGGCTCCGGCAATCCGGCCTTTTTCAAGGCGCTCAAGCAATTCCTTTTCGTCGATTACCGCCCCGCGACTGGTATTGAGAATTACCGCACTTTCTTTCATTTTATCCATTTCCGCGGCGCCCAAAAAACCGATATTCGGTTCATCCAGATGGATATGCAGGGAAATTATATCTGAAGATTCCAGCAATTGGTTTAAGCTTACTTTTTTAATGCCGGGCTTTATATCAAATATTGGCTCGCGGTCAAACACGATTACTTTCAGGTTGAAAGCAAGAGCGTAATCCGCTACGATTCTGCCCAGTCGGCCATAACCGATGATACCAATGGTTTTGCCGCAAAGTTGCTGCCCGATAAACCTGTCTCTGTCCCATTTGCCCTTTCTGACCGAGTCGAAAGCCCATGGGATACGACGCAGCAGCGCCAGCAGCAATCCCCAAGTCAGTTCCGCCGTCGAAGGTATTTTTTTCAAAAACTCCGGATGCTGACGTAAATTTATCAATTTTATACCTTTCTGCAAAAGCTGCGATACCGGCAGGTGGTCGGTACCGGTTGAAGGAGTGGCTATTACTTTGAGTTCGGGACATTTTTCGATAAGCGCGGCTGATACCTTGACTTTCAGACTGGCGAAATATGCGTTACACCGCGGCAGATTACGCTCCAGGACTTTCTGCTCCGGCACAATCGTTTTTATTTGTCCGCAAGGGCACAAACAACTCAACGCTTTTTGCAGGTGCGCTTCGTTCATTGCGTTTAAAATTTTCCAGTTTTTTTTCATTTTTTATTCTTCTCTGACGGACTCCGGCAAATAATGCGGAACTTTTTCCAACCATGAATCTCCGTCCTGATTATATAAAGCATCCGAAAGTTCAGGATAAAGATTCCTTCTTGAGTTAACCGCCGTTTTATGATATTCTTTCATAACCTTGCAGATACCCTCCATAGAAAGGTCATTAACTCCTTTCAAAGTCAAATCAAAACCTGATGCCACGGCAATCGCGCCGGCGCTAAAAGCCATCGGTATATGTTCAATATCCATTCCGCCTGTTACAAAAAGCGGACAGAATTTGAACAGCGGATCAGAATTTATCTGTCGGGCCAGACCAAGTTCCGGGCCAAGAACTTTTATAAAATGAGCTCCGGATCCAAGCAAGTCACAAGCTTCATTTACTGTTGAAGCGCAGGGAATAAGCAAATGGCTTTTGCAATATTTGTTTATGGTCTGGTCTGAGAATTTCATCATAGATACAAATCCGTCAATCCCGGCTGAAACCATTTCTTCCAAATCAAGTAAGTGCGGCAAATGTCTTTTTTGGCTTTTTACCAGCAGATTATTATCAATAGTGCTGCCTGCAAGTACGTATAACTCAGGATATTTGCTTTTTATCCAATACAGAGTTTCAAGCAGGTCGCTTCGTCGCTGAGTAAATTCTATAACCTTTAAGCCGGCCTTGACACAGGCTTCCACCTGGAGTCTGGCATCCCTACCGTCATTGACAAATATCGGAATAAAGGCCTGCTTATAGAATTCCCTGTATAAAACTTTAACCATTATTTTATTGTATTCTTTTTGTATTTTAAATAAGTCTATTTATATTATATATAATATTTATTTTGTTGTCAAGTAACATTCTCTCAAAAACAGCAAAAAAAATGGTTCATTGAGGAAGTTATCCC
>JAQUOK010000232.1 GCA_028717165.1 Victivallaceae bacterium
GATATTCCCGGCAAGCAGTATCGGTAGTAAATCGTGATTCCAGTTCAGCTAATGTCATTGGATAGTCTTCCATTGCTATATAATCTACATATTGTATGTGGTTGTGTCAAGTGCATACCCCAGTTAATATTATTATCGATGACATTGCCTATTTCGGGTCTCGCTGCAAATATCGTGAATACTCCATTGTCGGCCTGCTGCCGCTTTCCGAGCTTTACGCGCGTCGCGACCAGCTGCTGTTGCTGCTGGCCATCGGCCATGTCATCCTCTTCAGTTTTATTTTCTGGGCAATTGCGGCTTTGGTCGAGCACAAAGTGATCAAAGGCATCAAGCGTATCTGCGCTTCTCTGGATAAGATCACTGCCGGTGACCTGCATGCCAGAGTTGACGTCCACTCATCCCCAGAATTCGTCCAGTTGTCCAACGGCATAAACAGCACGGTAAATGCCCTGAGAGAGGCTATTGACGAAGCCGGCAGACGCTACGAAAACGAATTGAAACTGGCCGCGGCAATCCAGTCATCCGCCTTGCCGCACGCCGATTCGCTCAAGCCGTATCCGGACGGGATTGAACTTTATGCCGCCATGACTGCCGCCCGGGAAGTCGGAGGAGATTTCTATGACTTTTTCTGGATTGACGACAAACATTTTGCTTTTCTCATCGCCGATGTCTCGGAAAAAGGCATTCCCGCCGCGCTGTTCATGATGTCGGCAAAAACCTGGATCAAGAGCCTGGCCAAATCGCGCCTTGAACCGGCCGCCGTCTTTACCGAAGCCAATCGTATGCTTTGTTTCGACAATGACACCGGGATGTTCGTCACGGTATTTTTCGGCATACTGGAACTGGATTCCGGCAAACTTACCTGCATTAACGCCGGACATAATCCTCCCTTGCTCAGACGGGCCGGCGGTAATTATGAATTTCTCCGTATCGAACCCGATTTCATTCTTGGGACGCTGCCGGAGGCCGAGTACCGGCAGACGGAGTTGACGCTCGCCGCCGGAGACCGTCTTTTCCTCTACACCGACGGGGTTACCGAAGCAATAAATGCTGCGGAAGAAGAATTCGGCAGTAAACGCCTGCTTGCCGCGCTGAAACAGTTCGGCTCCGACGTTCCCGGAAAACTGGCGAAACATATCCACGAACAGCTTGAAAAGTTCAGCGGCGGTTGTCCGCAGTATGACGATATAACCATGCTGATCTTAGACTATTCCTGCGGCCCCCTTGTCCTGGACGCCAAAGTCGAAGAACTGCCGAAACTGCAGAACTATATTGAACAGGCGTGTGCGCGTTACGGTATCGGCATGAACATTGAAGATCACTTTCAGGTTGCGGCGGAGGAAGTTTTTCTCAATATCGCCAATTACGCCTATGAAAATAAAAAGGGCACGGTGTCGATCCTTTTCAGCTATAACCCGGAAACCCGCTCCGTACAGCTTGTTTTTACCGATTCCGGAAAACCTTACGATCCGCAACTGGCCGACGCCCCTGACCTGAGCGAAAATGTCGAAGAACGCCGGCCCGGCGGCTTGGGCGTGTTTCTCATCAAAGAACTTATCGACACCATGGCTTACCAGCGTAAAGCAGACAAAAATATATTGATACTGACAAAAACAACGGGAGGACTAGAATGACTAAAACTAAACAGATCAATGATCATCAGCTCCGCTTTCTCAAGCTTTACGGTTCTTTCCCCATAGCGTATTCGGCGGTATACGACAATTTGCTGACGGCTTTCGAATCACCGGAGGGGTTTATCTCCTACGTCGATAACGGAAATGAACGCATTGTGCTCGGCGACCCGTTTTGCGCTCCCCAAGATTTACCGGGCATAGTTAAAAAATTTCTGGCGGATACGAAAAGGAAGAAGCTTTCCCCGATTGTCCTGCAATGCAGCCACGATACCGCCCTGGCCTTTGTCAAACACGGCTATAACGCCAATCACATGGGAGTGGAAACCAATGTCGATCTGACCGCGTTCAAGCTTGAGGGCAAGAAACGTGCCAGGGTGCGTCACTGGGTTACCGGGGCGCAGAGCGCCGGGGCTGCCGTGGTTGAGCTTTCCATGCAGGCGCCGGAAACCCTCGCTTTAATCGGTTCCATCTCCGAAGAATGGCTCAAAGGAAAACCCAATAAACATGAACTCAACCTGCTTACCCGGCCGCTGGTGCTTGATTACGAACCCGACACCCGGCTTTTCTGCGCCCGCGTTGAAGAACAGATTGTATCTTTTGTGCTTTTCGAACCGATGTATAAGGATGGTAAAATCGTGGGATATATGGCGGATTTTGTCCGCCGGCTCGACAATGCCCCCAAGGGTTCCTTTGACTTGATTTACTATGAGGCCGGCAAGATTTTCAAGACCGAGGGCGCGGCAACGCTTTCGTTCGGACTGTCTCCGCTTGCCGATATGGAAAACACCGAAAACATTCACAATCCGCTCATCTCCACCATTTTCAACGTTAACTATAACTACGGCAATGACATGTATGCCTACCAGGGGCTGGATGCTCATAAAAAGGCCTATTATGACGGGGAAACGGTTGCACGCGTTCCCAAATATCTGGTGATCGGCGGAGCCTTCCCGATAAATCATGTGCTCTATGTATTCAGATTTATCGGCGTTATCCCGCACCAGAGTTATCTGGCGTCGATGAAGCACTTCGCCGCCTGTATAATCAAAGGTTACTTTACCCAGCAGAAGGTATCGCAGCCTGCCGAAAAACAGAAAATTGCCGAAATTGCCGACGAAGTCGTCAAAGGCGTACCGTCGGGAAAAATCGCCGGAGACACCAAATCAAGCGTTTCCCTTGTCGGTAAGATCGCCTCCGTAATTACTAACGGATTCAGGGCGATTGCTCCCCAGATTGAACAGCAGACGCTGTTTTTCGCCGGGCATTTCGATGCGGATACGGAAAAGCTTTACGTAAAGGTTTCGAATATTGCCGACGGTGAAAAAGCGATTCATTTCGTCCACAATATCGTTTTTGTTCCTTACAAGAACGGTTATAACCTGATAATGACCGTTGAAGTCGATCCGGAAATGACTGTAGCCCAGACCTATCAGCTCGCGGAAAAGCTGAAGGAAAAGATCTGCAAACGCATTCCGGAAATACTTTATGTGCGTATCGAATTTAAACCGGACGGATCATTTTTCAGTATGCTCGACTCCCAGACTATCGACAATGTCGCGGATGAGGACATTACTTGATTCATGGATAATTTTCCGCCATTTACTGCGTCTACCCGCAAGGGACGGGTCGCTTATTCCCTGGAAGGCGATTCCGGGCCGCTGCTTGCCGGTTTTCACGGTTCACCCGGCTCGACGGCGCAGATATTGGCGATCATGGATAAAATGGGACTTGCTCCGCCGCGCTGCCGGCGTCTCGCCGTTGACCGTCCCGGCTATAACCGTACTCCGCTTGGGCCATGCCGGAAAATAACGGAACAGGCTGATCTGTTTGCCGCGCTTCTTGATGAACTCAATATTGAAGCGGTGGATGTGATAGTTGCCTTTTCCGGCGGAGGAATTATGGCCCTTGAATTTGCCGCGCGCCATCCGCAGCGGGTAAAAAAACTGCTGTTGCTTTCGGCAGCAACCAGGGCGCATCCGTTATACAGCCGTTCCCGGCTGGTAAAACTGATGTTCTCTGTTCCGGGTATGAATATTCTGGTTGGCATGTCCTATATATTTCCCGGCCTTGCGGTGAAAGGCCTCATTGCATTTATGAGCAGTTTCAGCTCTCGCCAGCGGCAACAGGAATATCGGGCAGTGTGCGCGTCTCAGGAAGACCGTAATTTTCTGCTGCAGATATTGCGCCTCAATTATCCCTTCGGGCGTCTCCATCCGGGCTTAATCAATGAAACCCATGAATTTCTTACTGTAAACGGCAATTATGCCGGGCTCAAACTGCCAATCCTTCAGGTTCATGGACGCTGTGATTCAGATGTTGATTTTACCCATGCCGAGGATTTGTGCAAATCTGTTGAATCGGCATCCCTGCTGGAGATGAAAACCGCATATCACCTGATAATGGCAGGTGAACGTTTCAATGAGGTCAAAGAAAAAATTCTTGACTTTTGCGGGATCCCTCCAGCCGAAAATTGATGCACGGCTTGCTTACTGACGTTCTCAAGTTTTTTTCGACATTTTAGCCTCGGAGAGGAAACGCAAGGGCGAGACTCTGTCGAGCCGCATTCGGCTCGTGGGGACACTCGCCCTCCAGGAAATGTGTAATGCGGCGGCATTCGAGCACAAATAAAAACCGGGCTCAAAGAACCCGGTTTTGAAAAAGCTCCCCATAGGGGAGCAGGAGACGTTAATGGAATCTCATGCAACGTTCCCTACGCCCCTGGGGACAGGGGCGGCTACATCTGTTTTCTCAGCCACGGCTGTCCCTGGCCGTGCGGGACTAAAGGTTGGATGGCAGAAGATTTTGCAGAACAATTTATAGAAATCTATGATCCCGCCCAAAGGACGGGGTTTTGAGAATGAAATAAAAAAAAACTTGCACACGGCGTAAATTTGTTATTTTGACGGGATTAACAGGATAAAGATTATTGCTTTGAAAAAGTGGTTTTAAGCCCGCGAAGTAGCGCCGCGTTTCGATGAGACGATTAAGTTCTAAAAATTCTGCTTAAAAGCGGCGTTGCAAAACAGCGCTGTTAAAAAACATCCCACAACCTGCGGCTCACGTTTTACAAACACGTCTCAAAGCTTTTAATTTTTTCTTTGCAGACTTTTTCGGCAGTTGCCTGAAGCAGTTTGACGCGTTCGGCGAGATATTCGAGTTCTTCCCTGGTAATTTCATACTCCATATTGTAACGGGCTTCAACATAGGCGCGTTTCAGTAAATCGAACAAATCTCTTTCCTTTTGCGTCTCTTTCGGAAATATATCCTTGAATTCATCGCTTAATGTCTGTGCCCTGACGCCCAGCTTTTCCAGGTCATGAAGTTTAGGCTTGTAGCCGGTAAAAGTCAAAGATACTGTGGTATAAAGACGCTCCGTCGCCTGATGAAGTAAAAACGCGGCTTCTTTGTATATTTTATTATCCAAAGCATATTTATAAAGACTGTAGAAATTTTCAGCACTTTCAAACCAGTTGTCGAAATCCTTCTGCGCGTAATACTTGCGTTCCCTGATGCTTAGTTCTTTAATTTCCGGCAATGGAACGCGCCCGGACGAATAGAGCATAGTGCCCTCCTGGATTATATCAGCGAAAAAGTAGAAGCCCTTATTTACGGTTCTTTTGAATGCCCAGACGCTATGGAAGATTATACTCAAATCGGTACGCACTCCGAGACTTCGGGCTTTTTTAGCGATCTTTTCCTGGGGATAGTTATGTTCGTACTTGCGCGGATCCTTAATGACGATCAATATGTCGTAGTCGCTTTGGTATTCATAAACAATACCGGAATGGCGTCTCATAACCCGGGAGGCGGGGAAAACGCCACTTCGGGGAGCCTGGGCAGAGCGAAAGGCAAAACCACTTTTTGAAAGAAGTGTTTTTTTGTTCCCCGGCACTTAGGAGCCGTTCAGAAATAACCTTTACATTTGCGCGGTTCTCGTGAATGCTTTTCGTGCCTTCGGCTCGTTACATACCTGAGGGTATGCTCCTTGCCGTCGGCCCAAAAATCAAATCACGATCTTTCCGGCAAGTTGTCAAGTTAATTTCTTTACAGCTCCTTATGAGACTGTCGTCAATACCGCGTCAAACCGACGACCATCAAAAGTCGGCATACAAGGTTTTTCGTATAGCTCGCACGCTCAGCGTCCTGGAAAAATGCGCTGTGCTGATTTTTCCAGGACATCGCTTAGCGAGAGCGGTATTTATTCAGGCGCAACAAGTTGCGCACAAGTTTCGAGCCGTCAAGAGGTTCGACCAGCGTC
>JAQUOK010000233.1 GCA_028717165.1 Victivallaceae bacterium
TCCCTGGCCGCAATCATTACTGCCATCGTTATCTGGTTTGCTCATTCCACTCCGGCGCTGGCTCAGATAAAAGTGCTTTACGGCGGAATCCTTCCTGATTTGAATCTGTTCAATCTGAAAGCTGTAGCCGCTTACAGTTATGCGGGCGGTGCCGGTTGGATGTATCTGATCCTCGCTCTTGTGTGGGGGATTGTATACAGTATATTTGCAACATCATTGGCCGGTATAATATTCAGCAATAAAGACTTGAAATAATAAAACGGGAAAGATGAAAATGAAAAAGTCTGTCATAACTCATATTGTGGTCATGATTATCGCTGTTGCTTTAGGATGGTATCTGGCCTCGTCGCTCACGGTTCAGCGAGCCGACATAATCAAAATCGAAAAACAAATCTCAAAAGCCCCGCTCGGCGGCTTTAATAAATTCGCTTCGGACGTACAGTGGATGCTGTTCATCAACTACTGCGGCGGACTTGATGCCGTAAAAGCGGAAAATGTTGAAGAAATCTACAAACGCCTGAACGGAATTCTTAATAACGACCCGAACCATGAAGCCGCTTACGAAATGGGCGGAATGATGTTCTCGGTCAGGGCTCCGCAGAAAGCTGTCGAAATTTTCACCCGCGGTGCGGAGAATCCGAACCTGAAAGACAATTGGAGACTGCCTTTTTACGCAGGTTTTGTGCTTACTCAGCATATGAAGGATTCAGATGATGATAAGCGTCTCCAGAAAGCGGAGAAGATGTTCCGTATGGCGCTGGAGCGCAACAACTCGCTGCCGCATATCCTCTCGGCTTTGATCAGAACCCGTGCCAAGCAGCTTATGAAAAGGGGAAACTGGAAAGGCGTTCCGATTGCTAACGATAAGCATGCTTATCTCTGCGCACTGTATGACGAGTGGCGTCAGGGCGGCGGAACCGGCGGTGAAGTCTTCAGCGGAAATGCCGTCGGCGTTTCTACCGATTTGAGGCCCATGCTGCTTGTTGCCGCACAGAAGGCGAAAGCCTCAGCTCCCAATGACAAGAACATTCTCAATACGATTGACAAAGTCATGGACAAAGTGCTGAAAGCGGAACACCTTTGTGCAAAATGCCTTAACTCGTATGCTCCCGGCGACAGGTTTTGTGGCGCCTGTGGAAACCGGGTTGTGGTTTATGGTACCTGTCCGGTCTGCGGGAATATCATGAAGGCTAAATACTGCAGCAGGTGCGGCTGTGATGACGCCCGTGCTAAGGAAATCATCAATAAGCGCCTGGAAAGACGCCGTGCCAGAATGGCAAGGCCGGCCGTTGCCGCCCCCGTGGTCAAACCTGCGGTTGCAGTTCCTGTAAAACCCGCAGTGAAGCCGGCGGTAACTGCACCGGCAGCAAAATAAGTTCAGGGAGAAACGATTTGAACCGGCAAAAAAAAGATGGCGGCATGAAAATAACATTGCTTGTCGGAACAGTTATACTTTTCAGTTATTTTTCTTCAGAAGCTGTTTTGCGGCAATTCGTGCTCCATCGTGCCGGCGGACAATCAATAACCCTCAGCAGTCTTCTCGGGAAACTTCCTCCCGGCATACGGGATGAAGTTACCCGGAAGGTTACTATTGCGGAATACCGGGATGAACTTAAAAATGCAAAAAACGTTAACGAAAAAATTCGAATTTCCATAGCGCTTGCCGATGCCATATCACCGCAGGAACTTCAGAAAACCTATGCTGAAATAATTGATAAGTATCCGCAGTATCCGGAAGCGCAATCTGCCTTTGTTAATTTTTTAGCGGCTAAAGAAAACGCTTTGAGATCAATTTCCGTCAGCAGGTATCATAAATTCATAAACCTGTTAAAGGGAGAACCGCGTTTAAGTGCCTGGAGTTCCGGGTTTTTCAAACTTAAAAGCCTTAATGTTCCAAACAAGACACTGCTGGAATATTTGATGCCGCTGTTGAAGATGAAGCCGGACGGCCATGAATATGCGCAGCTTTATGTGGCGCTTTCGGAACTGGCTTTCCAGGAAGAAAATCAGGATATTGAGCTGAAAGCCAAAAAACTTGAAGAATATTGCGAAACCCTCCCGTTTTTCAGTGAAGTCCTGGCAAAACGGGCTAAAGCGGAGGCCCAGAAACGCGCCGGCGCGGCAGCAAAGAAAAAAGCCGCCGCCAAACAACAAACCGGGAGCGGAAAAAAGTGATGGTAAAGATACTTGCCATATTTGAATTAACCGTAAAAAAAGTTAAGGAACCGGCGTTTTTCATACTGTTCGTAATAGCCGCCCTTATCGGGTATTTTGTTTCAGGCATGGGCGTTTTGAAATTCAGTCAGAACGAGGATATTCTTTTTGGCCTGGTATCGCTGGAACAGGGCTCGCCTCTGCTTATCGGTTTTGTGGTAATACTTCTCATGACCATGATCGTCGCTATTTTCAGCGGCGCCACTGATATTCCCAAGGATATTGATTCGAGAATGATCATGCTCATCCTCGGCAAACCGGTAAAAAGGGTTGAATATCTGTTGGGAAAATATCTGGGGATTATCGCTATTTGTCTGGGATTTTTCTTCAGCGCCGCAATTTTTGCTTTTGTCGGCCATTTTGTTAATTACGGTGAATTAGTTACCTTTTCTGTAGCGGTCAGGCAGTTGATGCTTATCCTGGCAATATTTCCGTTTGTGGCCATGGCAATGATGATTTCCGCTTATCTTTCGGACATCAGCGCGATGATCGTGACGGTAGCTTATATTCTGTTTTCGGTATGTATAAGCACCATATCCTTATTTATCGATATGCTGCCGCGCAGCCTTGAAGCGGTTCCGTTAATTCATCCGTTGTCTTACCTGTTTCCCAATTATTTTTATTTTTTCAATTCCTTCAGATACACCGGAATCGTCATGATCGCGCTTATTCTTTATGCCGTATCGATGACTGCCATTTTTCTCTCAATAGCGGCTTTCCGTCTTGAACACAGAGATATGCTTTAACCTTTCCGCTTCGTTTCCGAGGAAACCGTTTCGGGCAAAAAACGATTTTTCTGCACGCCGCGTTTGCCAGCGGTATTATTCCTGCTATATTAAAACGAAATGATAAAACGCTAATTTTTTTAAAACAGGATAATATTCCGTATAAATGGATATAATATATACGATCAAACTCGATAACGGCGCCACTTACCTGGCCAAAGCGGATGACAACCTGACGTTCAAGGAAGGGGACTGGTGTGTTATCCATAAAGATTTTTATAATGATTACGGCCAGATAGCTGAGGCCGGCGAGGAAAACGCTTATGATAAAAAGCTCAAGGACGTGCCGCGAATAATACGAAAAGCCACGGTTCACGATAAAAGTATGGCGCATGAAAATGAGATGCGCGGTAATTCCGCTCTCCGCACCACCCAGGAAGCCGTTGACAAGCTGAAGCTTGAAATGAAGTTGCTTAATGTGCATTTTTCCCTGGACAAGAAACTGATAATCATTCAGTTTACCGCCGAAGGCAGGATCGATTTCAGGCAACTGGTTAAGGATCTGGCAAAAATTTTTAACGCCCGTATTGAGCTGCGCCAGATCGGGGTAAGGGATGAAACCGCCTTGAAAGGCGGGATCGGTATTTGCGGCCAGCAGTTGTGCTGCAATCGTTTTCTGAAAGATTTCGCCTCGATAAACGTGCGTATGGCCAAGGACCAGGATCTGTCTCTGACTCCCAGTACAATTTCCGGATTCTGCGGCCGTCTGAAATGCTGCCTGAAATATGAACATAAAGGTTACCTGGAACTGGAAAAGACCATGCCGCGCCGCGGTGATATGTGCGATTGTCCCGGCGGGCGCGGAAAAATATGCGACCGCAATCTGCTGACTCAGGAAGTGACGGTGGTTCTGGATGATTCCGGCGCCTCTATCCGTTGCGCCTGCAGTGAAGTCCAGGTTGTTTATCCGGATAAATATAAAATCAAAACGCCCGCCGCCGCCGAGGAAGAAGAGCTGGAGGAGCAGCCCGATGAAGGTACCGTGATTTTTTCCGAGCCGGATGAGCTTGAGGAGAAGGTTGAAAAATCTGAAAATAAGGGAAAAGGGCGCCGCCGGAAACGTCGTTCAAAGAAACATTCTAAAAAATAAGATGAATTAGTGGGCCGTAGGCCGTGGGCTGATAACTGCAACCTTAGCCCTTAAAATTTAACCCTTGAGGGAACCTCTAAAAATTGCATTTTAATGTGGCTTAAGCGTCTCAGAAACACAACCGGGACGGGAAGTTCGTTCAGTCTCAGCCGTTGCAAAGTGCCTTTCACTTCTGTGCTGTGCTGCATTGAATTATTAGAGATACCCTTAAATCTATTCCTGGAATATTATGATGTTGCCTTTTGATCGGGGATATCTGGAAAAACTTAAGGAAGACGATCTGCAGGAACTGGCGTATCTGGATAGTCTGGGGTTTCTGGTCGGCTCGCAGGAGACTTTCGATGAATTCCGCGGACGTTTGCTGGAGTTGTACGATGCCCTTGCCGAATTTGAACAGAAACTCGAACAGTGCGGCGATGAAGTAGAGATTTTCGATGGTCTGACCGTGCGGAAGGATAAGCGCATTCCGCCTGAAATAACAGCGGAGGCCGGAGAACTCACTGAAAAATATTACCGTTTTAAAATTATCTGGGCTCCGGGATTCTTTATGTCCAGGGACATCGGCATGTTATGGGGCGGATGCGCGGTTTCGGACACGCAGCATGTTCTGACGGTCTTTCTCATCCGTTCGATCTTTCAGAACCGGCGGAAATGGTTTATTTACGACCGGCGCGAACTTCTGGCGCACGAGTTATGCCATACCGCGCGAAATGTCATCAACGATAATACGCTTGAAGAATTTTTCGCTTACCAGACGGCTCCGAGCAGGATCAGGCGTTATATGGGGAATTGTTTCATTTATAAATATGACGCGATATTTTTTCTGTTGCCGACGCTGGTGCTGCTGGGGGCGCAGCTGTTGAAAACTTTTTACGGCATGTTTTATCCTATCTGGCCGTTCTGGATTTTCGCTCTGCTGTATCCGGCTTTTCTGCTTTTGCGCAACAATGTCGCCCGGCGGGTGTTTTTCAGGGCATGTTCCAAACTGCTCGCTTTCGGTTTTTGCAATGCCTCGGCGATCCTGTTCAGATGTGACTGGGAGGACGCGAAAACCATATCCGAGTTGTCGTCGCCGGAATCATTCCGCCGTTTTGTGCAGCAGCGCGCGCACGATGATTTATGCTGGAAAGTCATACAGCACCGTTTTGTGATCCACAATGGGGAACGTGAAGAAAAAAGTGAAGAAACGGAGGAGGCGGCAAATGGCGCGACTTAAAGAAATTACGGAATACCTGGACGAACTGCTCAATATAGCGGCGATCCCCGGAGATTATTCCAATAACGGACTGCAGGTCGAAGCTGCGGGGGAAGTGCGAAAAGCGGTTTTCGGGGTCGATGCCTGTAAGGCTCTTTTCGAAGCGGCGGCGTTGAAAAATGCCGGTTTCATTTTTGTCCACCATGGGATCAGCTGGAGTGCGGAGCCTCGTCGTTTTACCGGCATAATCGCGTCCCGGCTGGAATTGCTGTTCAAGAACGGGATTTCACTCTATGCCGTGCACTTGCCGCTTGACGCTCATCCTGATATCGGGCACAACGCCCTGCTGGCGGATATGGTGAAACTGAAACACCGTTACAGTTTCATGGAATATTGCGGCTCTGATATCGGCTGGGCCGGCGTTCTTCAGGAAGCGTGTCTTCCCGGCCTGCTGGCGGATAAACTGGAAAAGGAATTAAACTGTAAAGCTGAAATCTTCGGCAGCCGGGACAGAAAACTGGAAAAAGCCGGTATCGTTTCCGGCGGCGGCGGAATGGATGCGCTTATGGCCTGTATAAAGCAGGGG
>JAQUOK010000234.1 GCA_028717165.1 Victivallaceae bacterium
ATAACCGGCAAGCCGTTGTTTATTTATTTTTTCGGGCTGGTGGTTAACGCCGTAATGATTTTACTGATATTGGGAATCCTGCCCCACAACATAGCATGGAATACCTTATGGGCGGTCTGCCTGCCGGTAATCGTCATATTCCCTGTCGCCTCCCTGATTATAATTTCACAGCTTCTGGACAAGGAGGAAAGTATAAAAGCCGAGGATGCTTTGAGCGAAAGGGAGAAACGCTACAGCGAACTGCTCAACAATCTGTCAACCGGAGTCGTAATTTATGCTCCGGACACTCACGTGATTTTCAGCAATCCCCGCGCCTCTGAAATACTCGGCCTCTCGGAAGCGCAATTGTCCGGTCGGGAAGCGGTCAGTCAGGACTGGTATCTTACTTTGTGGAACGGTTCCAGGATGTCCGTGGATAAATATCCTGTCAACCAGGTTATAAGTTCGCTGCAGCCGCTTACTGAATATGTGGTCGGCATAAGGCGCGGCGCGAATGATCTTATATGGGTACTGGTAAATGCCTTTCCGGAATTCAATCCCTATGGCCAGTTGAGCCAGATAGTCGTTACTTTTACCGACATTTCCAAAAACAAAGAAATTCAGCAGCAGCTCAAGGACAATGAGGAAAAGCTCAAAATAACTCTTAACTCCATCGGGGACGGCGTTATCGCCACGGACACCGAGGCGCGCGTAACCATGATGAACCCGGAAGCCGAACAGCTTACCGGGTGGAAATTTTCCGAAGCCGAAGGCAGGCGCCTGGATGAAGTTTTCAGGATAATCAACGTGAAGACTCTCAAGCCGGCGGAAAATCCTGTCAAAAAAGTGCTGGAGACGGGACATGTGATAGGGCTTGCGAACCATACCATGCTGCTGGCAAAAGACGGCAGTAAATACCAGATTGCGGATTCCGGTTCTCCGATCCGGGACAAAGACGAAAATATAACCGGAGTGATATTGGTATTCAGGGATGTGACCGAGGAATATAAAGCGCGGGAAGAAATAGCGCGGAACGAAGCGATGCTCAATCACGTCAGCGACATTGCGAAAGTCGGCGGCTGGCAAATGGATGCCGAAACCCAAAACACCGTCTGGACAAAGGGCGTATATGATATCATGGAAATGGACTGCAAATTGCCGCCTGCGGAATTTGATGAAGCTGTCAGCTTTTTCCTGCCGGAATTTCAACTTCTTGCCAGAAACGCGATACGCTTGCAGATAGATAAGAATATTCCCATTGCATTTGAGGCGAAACTGCAAACCGCAAAAGGAAACATAAAGTGGTGCCGGCTACTCGGCGAGAAGTTTTATAATAATGACGGGGAATTTGCCGGGATCCGCGGCGCCCTGCAGGATATAAGCGCTACTAAAAAAGCTGAAGAAAATATCATCAATATTTCGAAGTTTCCTGACGAAGATCCGTTCCCGGTATTACGGGTTGACAAAAACGGGAAAGTCATTTATTCAAATCTGTCCAGTTCCGCGCTGCTTGAGTTCTGGGATACGGCGGAAGGTCATGACGTTCCCGAAAAGTGGCGAAGGCGCATCATACGGGTACTGGAAAAGAAAAAAATAGAAGCGTTTGAAGAGGAATACGGAAATACGCATATGCTGCTGACCTTGACCCCGGCGGATGTAGGGTACGTGAATATCTACGGTGCGGACATCACAAAACAGGAAAAAGACCGAATAGAATTGGATAAGGTAAGAAACCTGCTTGATGAAATCCAGGCCGTAGCCGGAGTCGGCGGCTGGGAGGTTGACTTCGAAAAAGGTACTCATTACTGGACCGAGCAAAATTACCGTATCCACGAAATCAGTCCCAAAGACTTTTCCCCGACCCTTGACGGGGCGATTGAATTCTATACTCCTGAATCAAAACCGGTTATCAAAAAGGCCGTTGAGGACGCCATAAACTTCGGCAGGGAATTCGACCTGGAGCTGAGTATCGTTACCGCCAAAGGCCGGCAGCGAGATATTCATACGTCGAGCAGGCTGTTCCGGAAAAACGGAAAGGTCGTCAGAATGCTCGGAGCTTTTGAGGATATTACCGAACGCAAAAAGGCGGAAAAAGCTTTAAAGGACGCCCTGGCCAAAGCAAACGACGCGGTACGGACGAAAAGCGAATTCCTGGCTACCATGTCCCATGAAATAAGAACGCCTCTGAACGGGATCATCGGATTTTCCGGGATTATGGAGAATGTCCTGAAAAATGTCGAATTCAAAGAGCGTGATAAACTTATCGAATATCTCGACATCGTTACTTCCTGCGGAAAAAACGTTAACGAACTGATTAACGATATTCTGGAACTGGCGAGTATTGAGGCGGGAAAAGCCACTATGCCGCTGGACGAGTTTTCTCCGCTAAAAATCATTGAGGAAAGTATTGAGATTTTTACTTTCAAGGCAAAGGAAAAAAATATTGAGCTGAAAACCAGGAACGGCAAACTCCCCGCCATAGTAAAAGGCGCGAAACGCCAGCTGAAGCAGATTTTATTCAACCTTGTAGGAAACGCGGTCAAATTTACGCATGTCGGCGAAATTGTGGTAAAAACCGATTTCAGGGGTAACAAATTGATAATTGAGGTACGGGATACGGGCATAGGCATACCGGACGACATGAAAGAAAAGGTTTTAGAGCCGTTTACCCAGGTCGACCAGTCTTCAACCCGTAAATATGCCGGTACCGGGCTGGGCCTGACAATAGCCTCGAGAATACTGGAAAAGATGGGCAGTTCGCTGAATATCGAAAGCAAACTCGGTAAAGGCACGAAAATGTCTTTTGAATTTCCCGTCAAAGTGATAGAAAACTACAGCGCTGAAAAAACTTCGGCTTCGCCCCGGAAAAAACTGGAAAAATCATTTAACATGCTGGCCGTCGAGGATAACCATATCTCGATACTCTACCTGAAAGAGATATTTGAGGAAGCCGGTATAAATTACAAAATAGCGGAATCATTCACGCAAATGCAGAACGTATGCGGCAAAGGTTTCATTCCGGACGTGGTGCTGATGGACATTGCCCTGCCGGATGCGGACGGAGTTGAATGCGTAAAATGGCTGAGGGGCAAATTCCCGGATAAGAAAATCAGATTCATTGCCCAGACGGCCCACGTACTCAGGGATGAGATAAAACATTATAAAGACGCCAGGTTTGACGGTTTTATCGGCAAACCCTATAAAAGGGAAGAACTCATCGAGATCATCACCAGAAACCTGTAACTTTTAAGGCTGGAAGAGATAGCCCTCCATCTCATCAAGCGTTTTTGCCGGAACTTCATTTCTCCATTCGTCCGGCGGCAGCCAGTTGTCCGGCAGGAGACAGGCAATACAGGCGGCACTGGGGCCGATGGTTTCCCAGACGGTAAATTCATTCTGATCTACCGAAAACCTTTCGATATTGGCGAAACGCCGCCATACCGGATAAACTTTATCCATGATTTTGGAAGCCTCTTCATAGGTCAGTTTTTTCCCACCGGTCAAATCCCTGGGCATAAGATCGATATCTACGCCGTCGAAATAATGGTCGGGTCGGGGAGGATAATTTAAACCGAAAACCATTTCATAGGCTTTGTAGGCCACATAAAAAGTATAAGTGTAAGGGGTAATGCCCGGCAGCGGGGGAAGGATCCCGTCCGTATAGGAAGGCAGCGATAAAATCCTTATCGGTGAATTTTTGCCGGTGCCGGTCGGCAGGGAGCGCCCCATGGGATTACAGCCGTGCAGCCAGTCGTTTAAGAGCAGCGCCGCGTCCCGGTAGGCGTATCTGCCGGAAATCCGATAGGCCATTACCAGGAGCCGGCCTTTTTTGAAAGGAATGGCGTTTCCCCAGGAAAGTGTTTTGAAAAACGGATGATCGGCCGGGAAATTCAAATTGCGGTAGGCGAGCTTTTCCTGATAGACGCGCCATTTCTCGGCTTCTTTCATCACGGCGGCTTTGTATTCTTCCTGGAAACCGAAAAATTCGTTGCCGCAGGCCAGTATTTCCGACAGGAAAAACGGATTCAGGGGGTACATGAGCTGGGAAAGCAGGCTGTCAAAATTTTTTCTGGTCAGATATATCCGGTAATATTCATCGTGGCTGAGCTCGTAAAGGTTCAGGGCCGCTTTGAAAATCATTTCAACCGGCAGGTTCGGGGGTTCGACATAACTGTATTCGGCGGTCTTGCCCCCGCCCAGATTATGATTCCAACTGTACTTGACCTGATTTTCCTTATTGACGGCATAGCGGAAAGCTTTTGCCGCCGAATCCGCAAACAACTGGGCGCGGGCTTTGGCCCCGCACTTCAGATATGCCCGAGCCAGCAGCGCGGCGTGTGCGGCATACTGCATGGAACTGTGCCGGGTCGGAACGGCGGCATAATAACGCTGTTTATCCTTGGACGGATTGTCTTCCTTGGGATGGCTGGTAGCTTCCAGCCAGCAGCCGACGCCGCCGTTTTCGCGTTGTGCCCGCCGCCATACTTCGACGCCCCAGGCGGCTTCGTCAATAATATCCGGAATGCCGTTCCCGGATTCCGGGATGTGCTGCTGCCCGTCCCGGAATTTTTCCGGGAACATAAAGTAGGCGGACAACAGATCCTGAACGACGTCAAAGTGATAGGTGCGGCGGTCGAAATCTCCGGCGTCCCACCAGCCGCCGTGAACGTTCGGCAGTTTTATGTCCGTCCGGTTCTCGTAAATAACCGTAAAATGGTCTATTTCCACCGGTTTCCCGTATTGATTGAGATAGCCGTAATCTTTGCCGGAAGGTTTGTAATCCGCATCTTCCGGCGAAAAATTCGCCATCCAGCTTTCCATGTGGTCCTCACCCATTAGCCAGTTGGTACAGGGCGGTGCTTTTTTGATTCCGGACCGCTGGTGGAAGAGTCCGCGAATGTGCAGGTAAAACGCCCGGCCGACAGCGTTATCGCTGACTTCGAAACTCCAGGAACGCCCGACGTCCGGAACATAAATATAGTATTTGCCCGGCGTTTTGAATGCGGAAAAATCCATTTCGCAAACCTGTTCGCCGTTCAGCGGGATGCGATTCTTCTCCCCGGTGTAATACTGTTCGTTCATCCGCAGCCGGATTTTGCCGGCATAAGCGACAGTGTCGTCCTTTTCATCCACGAGATAGAAATTTTTCCCGAACCATTTTTCCGCGGGAAGCGGCCCGGCCGCGGCAAGCCACATTCCCAGATAGGCGAATTTATGCCCGGCCGCGGGCAGATATCCTATCTGGTTGACTTTTATCGCCTGTGAAATGATTTTGCTTTCATCATAATGAAACCAGACTTCTTCCCCGCCCCCGGTAGTGAGCGTATAAGTTTCCCCGTGCCGCAGGGGCTGCGCCAGTTTAAGATAGGCGAAATGCGCTACTGCGGCGGCGTTGACCATTTTCAGTTCGCCGTCCGCTTTCGGCACCCGCATCTGGCCGACGGCGTTGATCCAGTAAGTATTCTGCACAACTTTTACTTTTTGATTTTTCGAATCGGTCAAATTGAAAAAATCCGGGTTTTCAAAATTCTTCTTTATCGCCGGACGATAAGAGGCGATCACATTGACCGTGTTGAAATCATAATAAAAGTTGTAAGACCATTCCTTTTCCTTTATTTCCCCGGTGTCGAGCTTTTTCAGAAATTCCCCGCACTCGGCTTTAACGCGCTCGCGCATGAAGTCATTGTAATTGCCGACCACGCAAATCCACTCGTTCGTGATGAAATGGATCTTGAGTTTGCCTTTTACCGGTACCGGTTTGTCCGGGTACTCCCGCTGTTTCGGCCCGATCGTGATCCGGCGCTGCCATAATTCCTGCGTAAGTTTTTTCCGGTAATATTCCAGCAGATCCTGGGTAAGCTTGATACCGTCTTTCCGCGCTTCCTTAGC
>JAQUOK010000235.1 GCA_028717165.1 Victivallaceae bacterium
CAACATAGAGTCATGCGAAATATCCTATTTCGCACGAGTCTTTACCCAACAAATAACGGAGATATAATATCATGAAAACTAAAACTTCTTCAGAATCTTCATTCAAGTTCGTATATGCCGCGGATTTGCAGCCCGGTACGCCCAGATCATTCCGCTATCGGGCGGCCTGGCGGGAAAACTGGCTTACTGCCAGGCAACAGATCATTGACGCGCAGCCGGAATTCATGGTTATCGGCGGAGACCTGACCAGGGACGGGTTTTACCATGATTTCGAATTTGAGGAAATGAAAATGTCCCTTGACGCGATGAATATCCCCTGGCATGTCATTCCCGGCAATATGGATGTGGGCAACAAGCGTTCCGATATCCACGGCGCAATTCCGAGCCGAGACGACAGTCTGCTCAATATATCCTCTGAAAGGCTTTCGGCATTCGAAAGGTTTTTCGGCCCGTCGAACTGGACTTTTACTCACGGCAACCTGCGTATAAGCGGATTTTGCGACATGCTTTTAGGTTCCGGACTTCCGGAAGAAAAAAAACTGCGGAAATTCCTTACGGATCTTGCCCTGCTGCCTCCGGTTGAACATCACTTTGTCCTGACTCATTATGCGCTGTTTATACAAGACCCGGAAGAAGCTGATTATGACATAACGGTAAAGGAACAATATTTCGACTGGTATTTCACTGTAAACAAGGCTGACAGAAAGTTCCTTTTGGACTGTTTTAAAAAAGCCGGGGTAACCAGAGTTCAGACAGCGCATATTCACTGTCGGCGGGAAGTCGTTTATGACAATATTGTTTTTGACTTCGCGCCGTCAACCACCTTCGGACAGTATGGGGACAAATGGCCGGACGGGGATAACACTCCGGGCTTTTATTTATTTAAGATCAACGGGAAACAGGTTTTTAAAGACTTTATCCCTACTGCTCCGTTGTCCTCGAATGAGGACGCTTTCGGCCAGGGCGGCCATGTAACCAGAGACCATATAGACTATTCCGAGTCAAAAGCATATTTAAAAAAGTTGTTTTCCTGAGTATTATAAAGACACATCTTCCGGACGCGGTTAGAGTTGCAGTTATCTTTTAATATCCCTCATTTAGTTAGCGCGTATGGGTTTACACCCGTGGCTATTGTATAATCATCCCTTCCGGGATTCAATTCTTCCCTGTTTCTTTGCCTGATTCCCGATATCTTCCGTTCCACCGTTTTGGGGATTCGCGTTCATTCCGCCAGAGGATAAAATTTACCCGCAGTTCCTCAATCACCCCGCAAACTAACCATAGTCCGAATAAAAAAATCACAAAAATTAAAGTTTTCATATTTCCTTCTCACGGCCTATATCCCACAGCTCACGGTTAATAAATCCAGCGACGGACAGGCGAGAGTTATTTATGAAGATGAGAAAATTGCAGAACCCGCCCGCCGCAGGAAAATTTGTTTTTTTGTATTAGCCATTGTCAGCGCAATTGTCATTGGTTGTCTTTTTCTGCAAAAAAAATGCAACTGCCTGTCTTAGTCCGGTAGACATACAAAATTTTTTTTTCTCATTAACGTATTCGACCAATCCATTATAAATTTCTGCCGGTAATATAGCGGTTACGTAAGTTGATTCGGTTACTTTGGGTATTTCCTCTTCTTTTTCCATATTATCACCTTTATAACGCCGTGTGCAAGTTTTTTTATTGTGCCTGCCGGAATACGGCTTGTTTTCGAATGCCGCCGCATTACACATTTCCTGGAGGGCGAGTGTCCTCACGAGCCGAAATACGTTAACCGTTTGCGGCTCGACAGAGTCTCGCCATTGAGTTTCCTCTCTGAGGCGAAAATGTCAAAAAAAAACTTGCGCGCGGCGTCTTTATACTTATTCCGTGAAATCACCATAATAATATAAGACAACTAAAAACAATCACAAAGGAAGAAATAAAGATTTTGTTTGATTTTTTTATTTTCGGCGTTAATATACAATTAAGGAAGTAAGAAACAGGCAACCTCTAAAAATTGTATCTTATTAGAGACGCCTTATTAAAGGCAATAAGGATGGAATTTTACAATAAAAATTTTAAACGCTTCAGGGAATCAAAAGAATTGACCCACAAGGGAATTGCTGATATGCTGAAAATTTCCAAGCAGGCAATTCAAGCTTGGGAAGCAGGTAAAAATAAGCCTACGCCATCTAACGTAAAAAAAGCAGCAAGGATTTTGGGTTGTTCTGTCATAGATATATCAGATCTGGCTCCGGAAAAGCCGCTCAGAGGTAACAAACACGACAAACTCACAGAGTACTTGATAGAGGAAATGTTGAATCTTTCCTCAGAGCAAAAAGGAAAGTTGGTAACGTTTATCGAGTGTCTCAAAAATGAAAATGAGAGCCCTGACACAAATTTTGTTTAAGCAACCATGATATATCTCAATAGTAAAATTTGGTTCGAATCCAATCGCCGGAGCCATTCTTATTACGGAAGACCTTGATAAATTCAGATTATACTGAATGGCAAGATTTTTTAAGAAAAAAATGAAAACAACGGTCTTTATTCTGTATTATCCGGTTTATTCGATCAGGTTTATTCCCGTACCTGCTTCCTGACTTTCAAGCCTTTTCATGATCATTTATCTGCTTGAGCAGCAATCAGATAAATGATACAAAAGTTTTTAAAAGGGAATTGGGGGTTTGGGGGAAAAGGGGAAACTTTTTCCAAAAAGTTTCCCCTTTTCCCCCAAATAAACCGATTACCCGATAATAACGCGGTTTCGGGATTGAATCCCGGCTGATTTGCGTTAATGTATAGCGGGTTCGAAGTTTGCGGGGTGCGGGAATTTTTTCTCGCATCCGGTTTATAATTTGTGAGAACCCTGTAAGTGAAGGAACAGAAATGGAAAAATTTGATTTGTGTGTTATCGGCGCCGGGCCCGGCGGATATGTCGCGGCAATTCATGCCGGCCAGAAAGGCCTGAACGTGGCCCTGGTTGAAAAAGAACACTTTGGCGGAACCTGCCTGAATATCGGCTGTATTCCGACCAAAACCCTGATTGCCGGGGTTGAAGTGCTTCATAAGGCGCGGCACGCATCTGATTTCGGTATTGACATCAGCGGCAAAATTACTCCCGACTGGGGAAAAATGCAGGCCCGCAAAGATGACGTTATTGTTAAATTGCGCAAAGGAATAGGCAGCCTGCTTAAAGCTGCCGGAGTAAAAACCTTTAACGGTACGGCTTCCTTCCTCGACCGCAAAACCGTGGTTATTAACGGCGGCGCCGACAACGGCGCTGAAATTGAGGCGGACAACTTCATTATCGCCAGCGGTTCCGAATCGCTGGTTCCGGGTTTTATCCCGGAATCCAAACGGGTATTGACTTCCACCGAACTTCTTTCCAGCGGTGAAATCCCGGCAAGTTTGCTGGTTCTCGGCGGCGGGGTGATCGGCTGTGAATTCGCTTGTCTGTTCGCCGAACTCGGCACGAAAGTTACCGTGGTTGAAATGCTGCCGGGTATTCTGCCGATAATTGACAAGGAAATCGGCCGGGTGCTGACCGTTAAGATGAAACAGGCAGGTATCGAAATCCTGACCGGAGCGGCAATGTCCGATATTGAAGCGGGCGCCAAAGGCGTCAGCGGTAAGGTTGGCGGTGAAACCCTGGAAGCCGATTACCTGCTGGTTTCCATCGGGCGCAAAGCGGTTTCAGGCAACCTGAATCTCGCGGCGGCCGGCGTCAAAACTGACGAGCGGGGCTGGATTCCGGTTAACGAATATTGCAAGACCAATGTCCCGAACATTTACGCCGTCGGGGATATCGGCGGCAGAATCTGGCTGGCTCATCTCGCCAGCGCGATGGGATTCTGCGCGGTGGATAATATTTGCGGCAAACGTAACGAATTCAGTTACGATCTGGTGCCCGGCTGTATTTTCACCAGTCCGGAAATAGGAACCGTTGGTTTGACGGAAGAACAGTGCAAAGAACAGGGCATTGATTATGCGGTCGGCAAATTTCCTTTCGCCGCACTTGGTAAAGCGATGGCTATTGAAGAAACCGACGGTATGGTTAAAATCATTGCCGGCCGGAATACCGATCAGGTATTGGGGGTTCATATTATCGGCCCGCATGCTACCGACCTGATAGCGGAAGCGGTTCCGGCGATGCGGCTGGAAATTACTGCCCGTGAACTTGGTAAAGCCATTCACGCCCACCCGACTCTCGGCGAGGCGATGATGGAAGCCGCGCACGCTGTGCATGATGAATGCGCGCATATACCTGTCCGCAAAAAGAGAAACTGATTATTTTCATGAACAGCCCTGAAATTTTTTCGAGGAAAAATTTCAGGGGGGCAGACTTTTTGATCATTTTTCAATTGACTCTTGATACTTTTGCCGGTACGGTGTATTTTTCCATAAAATAGTCGTTACTGAAAAAGTCGATTTTGTTTTATAATCGAGGCAGTAAAGCCGACGCGTACAGTTGTACGCGTACCTGCAACTAACGAAGAGTATGGACAAAAGAGACTGTAAGCTTTTAGCGGGAAAAATATTTTTAAAGCAACTTTTTTATGAGCAATATAAGAACAAGCTGAAAAGCTTGCAATAAAAAACCGGGGTTGATAAAAGAAGTGACTGAACTCTGATTATTTAAAAGGTTTTTCAGTAACGATTAAAATAAAATCTGAGACTTGGGACAATGTTTAAAAATAACCGAATTTTAATTGTAGATGACCAGGAAGATCTGCGCGAACAACTGGCGAAACTGTTGATCAGCAGCGGCCAGCCTAATAAGACGAGCACTCTGGTTCAAAGCATGCGGGAACGCCTGATGGGTTTTGATGACGATGAAAAACAGAGCCCGCCCCCCAAGACTGCCCCCCAATATGACATCGATACTGCCGGTCAGGGGGAAGAAGCCTTTGAAATGGTGCAGGCCGCAATAAAGAACGGCGCCCCTTATGCCGTTATCTTTACCGATATGCGTATGCCGCCCGGCTGGGACGGCCTTAAAACCGCCAAGAAAATCCGGGAAATCGATAAATATATTGAAATCGTGATCATGACCGCGTATGCGGATCATACCCAGAGCACTATTGCCCAGGAAATCGGCATGCCGGAAAAACTCCTTTACATAAAAAAACCGTTCCAGACGGAAGAGATTTTTCAGCTTGCCATGTCCCTGACCGCCAAATGGAGTTCGGAATATCTTGAGCGCATGCGCCGCTCCTGGCTTGAGAAAACCCTCGTCTGCATGCGTACGGCAAGGCATCAGCATAAAGATATAGACACCTATGTCGCGACGCTTAATTCTTTTTTGACTTTTCTGGGTTCGGATAAAGGGATTATTGCAGAGTGGGATGCCGACGGAAAGTGGATTTTGAAAGGCGCCAGGAATGTTGACGCTGAAACCGCCAGGGAATTTTTCACAAAGAATACCGCACAATTGCTTAAGAACAACGCGATACAGAATAATGTCAACGGAGTTTATGTAATTCCCCTGAAAAGTAATGAATGTTCGGTTATAATCGGAATTTATGATGCGAAAACCCAGGCTGATTCCGAATGGTACAAGCTGCTTAACATGCTGCTGATAACCTCTGTCGAGAGTATGGAAAACGCGTCGATAAAAGCGAAAGACTATTGCAGAATCAATAAGGACTGCCGTTTCCCGTTACTTGTTAAAGAAATGCGTTCTCATTTGAAAAAGCTGCAGGAAAGCCATAAAGCCAATGAGACCATACAGAATTTCCTGAAAGAAATAGATAATGCGATTGAAACCGTGAAGAAAACAGCGGAATCATCCTGATCTCGAAGCTTCGTTTTCTGAATATTCCTGACGCGGTATTTTATTTAATTCTTTTGCTCGGAGTCGTAGTTTGTGATTCTACAGTTC
>JAQUOK010000236.1 GCA_028717165.1 Victivallaceae bacterium
CATCGTCCGGAAAAATAAAGCCCAGGATGCCTTTCTGCGGCGAAACCATGGAGCGGCGGCCGACGAAATTGCCGCGGCTTGGTATTTTATGGGTCAGCTTTTCGTTTTCCAGCAAACGCAGGGACTTGCGGACGGTTACCTGGGTGCACTGGTAGAGTTTTGCCAGTTTGCGTTCCGAAGGCAGAGCCTGGCCGTTCTTGAGTTTTTTTTCTTTTATCAACTGCCGGATCGAGCCTGCCAGACCTATATATTTTTCAGGTTTGCCGCGTTTCATATTCAATCAGTTCTTTGTTAACGGCGAAATATTTCATTCCGTCCCGTCCTCAATATGCCTGCCGTTATTTGAAATACAAGGAAAAAATGTCACAATGTGTCCGCATTGCGCGTCAAATTGACACAATGATTACAGATTTTTGGAAACGGATTTGTTTTTATAAGTTATTGGTTATCAATATCTTATTTGGAAATTTTGTTTTCTGGCACACCGAATGCTTTATTCAAAAATAGAGTTAGGTTAAAGGAGGTGATGTCAAATAAGAACTGACAAAATCTATCTCAAAAAAATACAAACTATTAAAATCTGAAAACAAAAAGGAGACATTGATTATGATTAACAAATTTTTACCGCGACATCAGGGAAGAGACAACTATCCGTCTACGGACAAAGGATATTACAATCCTTTTCTGGACTTGCAAAAACAAATGAACGACTTGTTCGGAACTTTCTTTGATGACAGTCCTTCACTGCTGGCGGCGCCGGATAAATGCGGCGCTTTCACGCCGAAATTTGAGATCAGCGAAACCGATAAAGGGATCGAGGTCAGTGCGGAACTGCCCGGTATGGAGGAAAAGGACATCGATATTTCCATCGAGAACAATATCCTCAGCATAGCGGGTGAAAAACGCTTCGAAGAAGAAAAGAACGAAAAGAATTATCATCTGACCGAAAGGAGCTATGGATCCTTCAAGCGGAGTTTTTCGCTGCCTGACGGTATCGCAGTGGATAAAGTCGGAGCCAAGTTCACTAACGGCGTTCTGACGATGCATTTGCCGAAAACCGAAGAAGCCAAGAAAAAAGTTACCAAGGTTAAGATCGGCAAATAAGCCGAACCGCTTAATTCAGAGCGTCATTATCACCAAAGGGCCGGAACATTGGGAAGCGTTCCGGCCCGCTTTGTTTTTCCTGCTCTAAGGAAAAAAACTGCTGATTTCTTTTTTGAGATGCGGAAATTTTTCAATCATTTCCGCAACTGCGGCTCCGGTAAAGTCCTCATACTCGAAGCCCGGAAAAACCATCGCGCCGAACAATCCCCATGCATCAGCGCCGCGGTCAAGCAGTATTGCCGCCTGCCAGACGCCGGCGGGAATAACGCTTTGGGGCTGCTGGCCGTTCTTCAAGTCGCAGCCGATAATTCTTTTTTCCGGGCTTCCGTCCGGGAATACCAGGAACTGAACCGCCGGGCTGCCTCCATGGTAAACCCATATTTCATCGGCATTGACTTTATGCCAGGCGGAAATATCCTTACGGGTCATCAGGTAATAAATGCCGGTGCCGCAGCAGCGCGGTTTGCCGTCGACTTCCGCAAACAGTTTTGACCGGTATATTTCATTGTAAAAACCGCCTTCGACGCTCAACGGTTCAAGTTGCAGGAGCTTAATTACTTCTTCGGCACGCATAAGAAAAATCCTTATTATTACGAGCAATTTACAGAGTAGCTGTTATTTGAAATGACTATAATATCTGAAACCGTGATATACAAACCCGATTCCGGAATAGTAATAATCTGAAAAAAATTGCTTTTTTCAGGATTTCCTGTATTGTTGCAGTAAAATTAACGGTACAATAAATTATTCAGGGTGATGATATGAAGCAGGGAAATGCAAAATACGTACACGGTTACGACCCCAGAGAAAATATCCGCCTGCAGGATCAGGCTTCCTTACTGGTAGAATTACTGCATTCCGATACCGCATACCCGGCCGGAAGTAAGGTGTTGGAAGCCGGATGCGGAGTCGGCGCCCAGACGGTAACTCTGGCCCGCAACAGCCCCGATGCCTGTTTTACTTCCATTGACATTTCCGCAAGTTCGATTGCCGAAGCGAAGAAGAAGATTGAGGCGGCGGGGATTTCAAATGTGACTTTCCGTCAGGGGGATATTTTCAATCTTCCGTTCGAACCGGGGTCTTTTGACCATATCTTTGTCTGCTTTGTCCTTGAACATCTCGCTCAGCCGGTGACCGCGCTGAACTGTCTGAAAAAACTTCTCAAAACCGGAGGGACGATTACCGTTATTGAAGGCGATCACGGCTCCGCTTATTTTCACCCCGACAGCGAAGCCGCCCGCAAAGCAATCCAATGTCAGGTTGAACTGCAAAAAAGAGCGGGCGGCGATGCCGATATCGGCAGAAAATTATATCCTCTCCTGAAAACGGCCGGCTTTAATTCCATTCGAATATCGCCCCGGATGGTTTATGTCGATGCGAGCAGGCCGCAACTGGTTGAAGGTTTTACGAAAAACACTTTCACCGCTATGATCGAGGGCGTCAGGAAAGCCGCCATCGGAAACTTCCTGACTGATGAAAAGACTTTTGACGAAGGAGTCAGGGCGCTGTATCGAACCGCAGAAGAAGACGGCGTTTTCTGTTATACCTTTTTTAAAGCGACGGCAAACAAGAAATAAACCGTTATCTTGTCCATTGCCGGACGGTTTCCGAAAAGGCGATGATATTTTCCAGCGGCGTTTCCGGCGGCAGGTCGCATCCGGTGGCCGGGATAAAATTATCAAAAGCGGCGGTAGCTTCCAGTAAATTTTTTGTTGCTTTAATGATTTCTTCCGGGGTGCCGCCGGGCATCAGGGCTTTTGAGTCTATGTTTCCTATGATTACGACATTGTCCGGCACTGTTTTGAGTATTTCCGCGACATTTATATCCATATCCAGGCTCAGGCCCTGGACTCCGGTCGCGGCCATCTGTCTGACCAGGTGCGTCGTATTGCCGCAGATATGCAGTATAGCCGGTACGTTCAGCTCACTGCTAACCCGCTTAACATAATCTCCGGCGAATTCCGCGAAAGTGTCGGGAGACAGCATTACCGCGGTGGGGTCAAGGATGCAGATCGCGTCGGCGCCGCAGGCCTCAAGGGTTTGGGAATAGGTTTTTACGACGCCTTCACAGAAAGAAATTATTTTTCTGACGTTTTGCGCGTCATCATAAGACGCCATTAATATTTCCGTGGCCCCCATTAACAATCCAGCCAGAGTGAAAGGCCCGCAGACATACGCGCATACTTTGGCGTCACTGCGTTTTTTCAGGCCTGTTACGACTTCCGGAAAAACCCGTATCCTGCCCGATTTCAGGTTAAAAATTTTCAGTTTTTCCAGATCGGCGCTATTTTTAACAGGATGTTCTTCCACACTCGGAGATTCGTTATCGGGAAGGACAACCGGCAGACCCAGGGTTTCGCACTCGATGGACAAATCCATCATCGGCATGATAATATCCGCTTTTACTTCCGCATTCAATGCGGACAGGGACTTTAACTGTACGTCCGGATTACACAAATTTTCTTTCAGCGAAGTTCCGGTAAGGGCGGCGCCGGGAAAACCCATTAACGGTGCGGATAAACGGCGCTTACTGTTTTTTGCCAGTTGCAGTAATTCATTATCATTCATAACTAAAAACCTGTTTTTTAAATTTGTGAGATTGTTTTGATTATATATTAATCTGTAAAAACTAAATATTCTTACAGCATTTTGCGTTATTATTGCTCTATATTATCTTTTTGGAAATTGAGTTGTTACGGCGCCGCAGAGGGAAGGGGGCGGCTTTTTGCTGTATAACCCTGACGCCGCAAAGTTGTTTTTTGTCAGGTCGATAATATATTAACGCCGTGTGCAAGTTTTTTTATTGTGCCTGCCGGGATACGGCTTGTTTTCGAATGCCGCCGCATTACACATTTCCTGGAGGGCGAGTGTCCTCACGAGCCGAAATACGTTAACCGTTTGCGGCTCGACAGAGTCTCGCCCTCCATTGAGTTTCCTCTCTGAGGCGAAAATGTCGAAAAAAAACTTGCACACGGCGTTATATTAAGCAAATCTGACGTTCAAACAAAAGCGGGATGCCGAAAAATAGATGTTTCAGTGGATTAAAAAATATCGTTTAATAATTTTGCCGTTTTTTCTGGTTTTATTTTTTCTGTTTTCTTTATTTGCCGCTACTTCCGAAAAGAAATTAAAGCTGACGGAGAATATGTTTGGCAGTGATTCCCCCACGCTTCAGGGGAAAGTCAAGTTTGCTATAAGTAAAACGGTATATCTCCCGTACGTCGAAAAAAAGCTTTTGATAGCGGCAAGACATCCGCTGGCCAGATATTTTATGTTTTATAGAGTTGTTGTTTCTGATCGGAAAAGTTATTGGGTCTGTCCGGAACTGAGGATATCAAAGACCAGGGAAGGAAAAATAAAAATAATAACCCTTGACCAGAACCTGCCGTGGCGTTTTTGGGCGCTTGGGATTTCAATAGCCATGTTGCTGCTGCCATGTGTGATATATCCTTATTGGCATAAAAAACGTGCTGATATTCTGGTTAAGTACAGTACGCTGAAGGACTGGTTCAATGTAAGTATTATTTGGGGTACGTGCTGGCTGTCGCTGGTTCTGCTGTTGATATGTTCAGACAATCTGATAACTTCCGCTTCCGATGATCCGGGTTATTTCAAAACTGCGCATGATATGCTTGCGCTTGATTTTAAGGGCCCGTGGACATTTACTATAGGGTTGGGATTGTGGTATATTCCTTTCATTCTCAGCCTCGGCGCTGAAACATTTTATGATATTGCGCTTCAGTTCGCGAACTTTTGCGGTTTTATCGTCATGCCGGCGACCATAATATTGACCTATTTTGTCATAAAAAAGCTTGCCGCATCCCGTTCCAAAGCTCTTGTTTCGGTAATCATGTTAGCGTTATTTCCATTTTTCTATCACTATCTGCAGGACTGGAATGAGCATTGTTTCAAGGCATTTTTCTCTATTCCGTCGGTATCATTTAATAACCGTTTTTATAATACGATCTTGTTATGCGGCTATAATTGCATGAGCGATACCCCGTCAAATTTCCTGATAATGCTATGTTGTCTGCTTATTTTGTATATGCCGGTAAAAATAAGATTTGCCGTTGTCGTTTCTCTTGTTTACGCGCTTGCGTGTCTCGTCAGGATCAATAATATATTTTTTGCGCCTCTGTTGGCCTGGCTGTTCTGGAAACGGCTTTCCGAAAAAGATGTCAATATCAGATATACCCTGAAAACAGCGGCCGCTGCCGCTGCCGTTTTCCTGATCGGTTTTTTACCGCAGTTGATTATCAACCAGTTACAATTCGGTTCTTTTCTTACTTTTCCCTATATTCTTCATAATAATGAATCTGCGAAAGGATTTCAATTGGCGGTTCTGGATACCGGGATAAATTTCATGGGCGGAGCCAATTTTGCCATATGGGCTGCGGGGCTCAGCGGAATGCTGTTTATCCGGAACCGTCAGCTCAGAAATACTTTAGTGCTGTGGGCAGTTCCGGTAATTCTGTTTTTCTTCGGCTATCCGTGTATCTTTACTGATGCCCGCCGTTTTATCATTACTTCGTTTGCCGCCATGGTTGCCGCTTTTGTTTGTGTTGAGGTTTGGGAAGAGCTGTCGGTTAAGGAGAGAATTGCCTCATCTATAATTATGGGTGCAGGGCTTTTGTTCCTTACGCCTGACTGTTACCTCCATCCTGAATACTTGCCTTTTGAACTGCAAAATTGCAGTTGGGGTGTGAAATTCGTTACTGTGATGAGTATTCTGATGCCGTTGCTT
>JAQUOK010000237.1 GCA_028717165.1 Victivallaceae bacterium
AGCTTGCAAACTGGAATGAAATAAGCGATGAAATTTATTCAAAGACAAATTGGCTTGATAATAGGACCGGTTGGAAACAACATACTGATATGGTATCGTTGGATGAGGATGAGCCTAAAGAAGGAGTAAGTTATCTTGAGTTTTATAACCAAAACGATTTCAGAACCAGTATCGTTGAAATGGATATAAATAATAAAACATTGCTGCCTATCTCAGCTTGGACAAAAATCGGACTTAAACGGCGATATTATCTGAACATACCTCAACTTGAATCTGCGCCATTAATTCTATCAAATCATATAAGAAAAACCACAGGAGCAACAATTTTCCTGACCGATTCCATTGAATTAGCTGTAAAAAATAATCAGTTTTTAGGAAAAGAAAGTCTTGCCTCAAAAATATGGACTTCCTGGTATGGAGAAAAAGATGCCGTTAATCGCGTCAAATGGGATGATTTGAAAAATCACAAAGTTTATTATGTCATAACCGAACATCCTGGCATAACCGTTAAGGAAGCTTATGAGATTGCCTATAAAGTCTTCGAGAAAATTGCTAATTTGAGAGGAATAGAACTTTATTTTGTTGAAATTAGTCAAGCAGAAGATGAAGCAAAAGCCCCTTTTAATTTTGTTCATCTCTCCGTAGAAGATTTTTTGAGTCGTGCCCAGATTGTTCTTGGGCATAAAGAAGATGAAGACAAATATCCTTTTAATCCGGTAACGATGAAGCAATTAATAGACAAACCATTAGAGGAAAGAGAATTTATATTGTCTCCGATTTTGTTCGCGCGTTCGACTACTTTGCTGTATGCGCCGACTAATGTTGGAAAAACTTGGCTTGCGCTTTGTATGGGATATGTAATATCGATGGGTAAGACAATGTTTAAAGAAAACAACTGGAAGGCTCGTCGAGCGCGTAAGGTTTTATATATAGATTCAGAAATGGACGAGAAGTCGCTGCAGGATAGAGTAAGGATCATTGCCAATATGCAGTTCAATGGGAGAAGATACGGTGGACGGATAAACAATAATTTCTTTTCAATAACGAAGAAACGTTCAACCCAAAGAAATGAAGAGTTTCAGGATGATGTAGTTAAATTTGTCAAGGCTAAAAACATATCGTTGCTAATATTGGATAACCTGACTGCATTTACCCAGCATAATGACAGTGCCAAAGCTTGGGAGGATATCCATAACTGGTTGGATCGGCTTAAGAAAAAAGGTTGCGCGGTGCTTTTAATCCATCATACAAACAAAGCTGGAGAACAGCGCGGCACAAGTGCCACCACCAATGCGGTTGACAATGTTATTCGCCTTAAAAAAAGGAACGTTGCAGGTGATAAGAAAAACGAATATTTAGGTATTGAGGTACATATTGAAAAAGGCCGTGACATATACGGCACGGCAAAAAATACATTTAACGCCTGTATAAAACCTAATGCTATTCCGCCTGCTTGTGAATTTGATGATAAACAACCTCCAAGTAAGTCCACTTCCACAGGCTTTTCAAAGGAAAAAGTTTTTACGATGTTGAAAAATGGAAAAAGCATATGTGAAATAGCGATTACCCTGAATTGTTCAGTATCCAGGATTTATCAGATAGATGGCCTTAGAAAAACTAAAGAATATAAGGAAATGGAAAAACGGCGGACTCAAAAAATGTTATCAAAACATCAACAAATAATGGTACTTCATGATAAAGGTGAACAGACGAAGAATATTGCCGAAGAACTTAACATTTCCATTACCACTGTAACCCGGGTAATTGAAGAGACGCAGAAAAAAGAAATCCTGTCATTGAAAACAACTTCCTTGGATAAGATCATGGAAAAAACTGGGTTTAAAAAAGAAATCATTGAACGAATAAGGAAGAAAGAAAAGAAGAAAAGAATTCCAAGACTTTATGATGAGAATACTCCTGTTGAAGATATTGCAAAGAAATTGCGTTTACCTCTAGAAGAAGTGAAAAGAGAAATCCGGAGGTTTTGTAAAAAACTAGAGAAGAAACGGACAAGGGTAAATGAAATTAATAAGATCAAGACACTTCACGAAGAAGGGGGCGACCGCGCAAATATTTTTGAATCAGTAGACTTACCGAAACGAACGGTGACAATAGAACTTAATCGGCTGGACCGCGCAAATACTTCATAGTTCCTGAGTACCACATAAATATTTCTCAAACTTGCTTTGCTCCCCAATTACCCAAGCGTTTTTGGGGAAAAATTCTTTTTAAAAATATAAAAATTATAAATAATAATTTTATAAATATAAGCAATAGATTTATGTTTATAATAATAATTTTATAAATATAAAAATAAGTTTTATTATTATAAATATAAAAAATAAAATATATAATAAATATTTAATGTTAAAAAAATAAAAAACAGTAATATTTGAGCTTAACCTGAGGATAATTATAAAGATATAGCTACCGGTTTTATATATTTGATTCCCATAGATGCCCATTGGATAACTAGACGGATGATTCTACAACACATTTACTTTCTTAGATAGTTATTCTGTTCAACTTAGTCGCAGATATTTGTTCTCTTTCGTGAAACTGGATTTATAATGTTAGCTGATCGATCAAAATCATTACCTAACATATAAGACTGTTAATAATCAACGCTGGAAACGGAAACAGTAGCGGTTCTATGCCAAACTAACAGCCTTACCTGAACGATAATTTATCAGACCTCAAAACCACCGTGGGGGTGAGATTTCGAACCTAATCTAATACCAAAGAAAAATGATTCACTCCGTCAGGCTTTATGGCGGAATGAATGTCCAATCAAAACTTTCAGATGAGCGTTATAAATCTGATTTTATATCATAAGACGACTATTAGCGAAAGACGGTAAAAGTTCTCCCATTTCCTTTGTGTTTAGCACACTCAAAAGACACAAAAAGTAGTCACTAGTACTATTATACTGCAATAGCATTTTATAACTCTTTTAGTGTATTATGTACTTTACTTTTTGATAAGTTTGTTATTAGTTCTTTAAGGATTGAGAATGGAATGTATTGCGCTGGCAGGAATACGTATGGAATTTCGTATTCGTACCTTCTTGATAGTGCCATCAGCGAACATTCTGTAGATAGTGGGCTTGCTTACTTGGAGCAGCTTACATGCTTCCGCTATCGTAAACGGTTTTTCCAAACGCTCTGCTGATCTGCTATCAATATCTTCAAAAGCTTCCAGTGCTGCTATTAGTTTGGTCGGCGTTAAATCTTCGACAAATGGCGCAAGTAGAGACGTTACGGCGGCAATTATTTCCGGCGTGATTTTAGACTTGATTTTCATTTGATTAACCTCGATTTTTTAAGAGTCTGTATCGAATGGAGAAATCAAGTAAAATAAAAAATGACCGCCATAATATGATTTAACTCAGACAAACTCAGTCATTACCCATTCGTGAAATATTTGAAAAAAATGAACCATATTCCGGATTACTGAAAACGTAGAAAAAATAGGTTAATTGGTAATATCTTTTACCTTTACTTTTATTTTACTCTTTATCTTTACGCTTCCTTATCTTCACTTACTTCCATTGTTACCCGTCTTAATTTATAAACCTAACTATCAACAGGAGAAGCCATTATGCTCGAATCCAACATTACTTACCAACCCTTTTATAATAATTTGCCGATATTGACCGATCAGGAGCGTCATCTCGGCTGCCACACTGAAATTCTTGACCGGATATCAACCCTGTTCGAGTATATGCTCAGTAAGCACTGCAAAGTACTGTTCATGAGATTTGATGTACGATTTCCGCAATTTAATTATTATCCGGATGATAACACTTTATTCGAAAAATTCATTGCCGGCTTTATCAAACATCTAAAAAGACAGAGTTTGGATCCGTATTATTTATGGGTTCGTGAAAGGTCCCGAGAGAAACACCACCACTACCACTGCATCCTTTGGCTTAATGGAGGAAAGACTCGCTACATTTATAGCCATTTGCAGAAAGCCGAAGAACTTTGGAATCGAACCTTGGGATTATCTCCTACTTATCGGGGACTGATAGACTACTGTATGGTGTCACGAGACGGCCAGCGACAACGCAACGGTATCATGCTTAACCGCCATGATCCAGAATTGCCGGCTATCATTGCCAGTTGCTACGCCTGGGGCTCGTATTTGAGTAAAGCCAATACCAAGGAATCCATCCCCGGCATTAGACAATGGAGCAGTTCGCTTTTGCCTGCTTTATAATGTTTTGAAGAGATAGTAGTGTCCAGAATGATGGGCATATGAAAGGCGTTCGTGGTTTAGCCGCTTGCCGAAATAAACATCATTGAAAATAGACAGTCGTGCATAGTATATCAGGAAAAGGCTCAGCACTCCTTCATGTCTTTAAAACCATTAAGAAACGTTATGGGTATAATCGTTTATTCTGACTTCACTACTAAAAAGCAGAGAAAAGACTCCAGAGCTTTTACACCCTAGAGTCGTTATTTTAGAAGACCTCAAAGCAACAAGAGCAAAAAACATGAGCTCCGCATATAAATTAAGACATCAGAGTAGTTGCGCTCAAACTAGAAATTAGCGTAAAATAAGGAACCCCAGGGGCATCAATCCCCCTGGAGTCCTTTGGGTCACTATGATATATAAGAATCATCTACATTCAAACTATCGTAAAAATCAACTACCCGTTTATCAATGATCAGGTCATCTGGAGTCAACAATTTGTCCACGGTAAGAGTTTCCAGAAATTTACACCTGCTCATAGCGACGTACAACTGCCAGGCCGTGAAGAACCCACCTAACCCCGGAACGATGTGAACTGCGTCCAAGGACTTGCCTTGACTGCGGTGGATACTCAGTGCTCCGGCTGGGATTATCGGGAACTGGGTGTAAACGCCGATAACTTCCTTCTCCACTTTACGGCGGCCATTCTGATACGGCCCAAGCCGATAAGCGAAGTTGAACCATTCAGCTTTGAAAATAGTTCTGTATGAACCGTCAAACAGCCGTACTCGGATATAAAGATCATTCCGTTCGTCCAGTTCAACGATGACGCCCATATTTCCATTTCTGAACCCAGTGCCGTCTTCCCGGTATTCATTTTTTGCGAGCATGACTTTCTGGCCGAGATAGAGATACAGATCTTCCGGAACCGGCAGATCATCAGGCAACTGTCCTTTGATGATGCCCTGACTGTAGATGGCATTGAAAAAATTAGCTGCAACCTCAATTCCGTTCATATTGCGCACGTCCAAATTACGGCAGCACAAAAATACCGTGTTATCATTTCCGATCTGTCTTCCGGGGTAATAACAGCGCTGATTGATTTCGTTTAACGCCGCCGCACAGTTGGTTATATCGCCTTCCCGGATGATGTTCAGGATTCCCTGAAATTTTGCATCCTGTTGACGTTGGATCCGGGTCAACCGTATGGTCTTGAATTTGGCCTTCTGCCAGACTGGAGCCATGAAGGCATATTCACCGCCGTATTTCAGGTCTAATTGCATTTTTATCCAGTGGTCAGCTTGTACCGGCGGGAGCTGCTTGTAGTCGCCAGAGACGATTATCTTCTTCCCGCCGAATGCCAATTGAGGATCACCGCATCTGCGCAACACTTTTTCGATGGCTTCGATGATTTCAACTCGTACCATACTGATTTCCTCGATAAGTACGGCTTCGGTATTTTGGAATAAAGTCCGCTCCTCTAATGCGGCATTTACGAGCATTTCCATGTTAATGACATTTAAGGGGAATTTAAAACAGGAATGGATCGTGACTGCCCCGATATTCTGGGCTGCGATGCCCGTCGGGGCAAGATAAAGGGTGTTTAACGGGTTCCTTTTTTGGAATTCTCTGATGGTT